>NZ_JBFRDQ010000038.1:0-26451 GCF_052113865.1 Allobosea sp. TAB14
CAGCATGCAGCATGAGCACGCTGGACGTGCTGGTCATCGGGCTGGTCGCCATTGCCGTATTCGAAGTCGTCCTCGGCGCGCTCAGGACCTATCTGTTCTCGCACACCACCAACCGGATCGACGTCGAACTCGGGGCGCGCCTGTTCCGYCATCTGCTGGCGCTGCCGATCGGCTATTTCCAGGCACGTCGCGTCGGCGATTCCGTCGCCCGCGTGCGTGAGCTCGAGAACATCCGCAACTTCCTCACGAGTTCGGGGCTGACGCTCGTCATCGACCTGTTCTTCACGATCGTCTTCGTGGCCGCGCTGTTCTTCTATTCGCCGCTGCTGACCTGGATCGTGCTGGCGTCGCTGCCGCTCTACATCGCGATATCGGTAGGCGTCACCCCGCTCTTCCGCCGCTATCTCGACGACAAGTTCGCCCGCGGCGCCGAGAATCAGGCCTTCCTGGTCGAGAGCGTGACGGCGGTCGAAACGCTCAAGGCCATGGCGATCGAGCCCCAGATGCAGCAGCGCTGGGAGGAGCAGCTCGCCGCCTATATCGCCGCGAGCTTCCGGGTGCTGAGCCTGGGCAACGTCGCCAGCCAGGCCGTTCAGCTCATCAGCAAACTGGTGACCGCGGCGATCCTCTATGTTGGCGCCAAGCTGGTCATCGCCGGCAACCTTTCGGTGGGCGAGCTCGTCGCGTTCAACCTGCTCGCCGGCCGCGTCAGCGGACCCGTCCTGCGACTGGCCCAGATCTGGCAGGACTTCCATCAGGCGCGGCTTTCGATCGCCCGCCTCGGCGATATTCTGAACACCACCCCCGAGCCTGCCTATAATCCCTCCCGGACGGCCCTTCCCGCCATCCGCGGCGACATCAGCTTCGAGCATGTGACGTTCCGCTACCGGATCGACGGCCCGGAGATCCTCCACAAGGTCAGCCTGAGCATTCCGGCCGGGCAGATGATCGGGATCGTCGGGCCCTCAGGCTCCGGCAAGAGCACGCTGGCCAAGCTCGCCCAGAGGCTCTACGTGCCGGAAAGCGGCCGGGTCTTGGTCGACGGCATCGACGTCGCCCAGATCGACCCGTCCTGGCTGCGTCGCCAGATCGGCGTCGTCCTGCAGGACAATATCCTGTTCAACCGCTCGGTGCGCGACAACATCGCCCTGGCCGACCCCGCCCTTCCGGCGGACAAGGTGATCGAAGTCGCGAAACTGGCGGGCGCGCACGACTTCATCCTCAAATTGCCGGAGGGCTACGACACGATCGTCGGTGAGCGCGGCGGCAGCCTGTCGGGCGGGCAGCGGCAGCGTATCGCCATCGCCCGGGCCCTGGCGACCGATCCCCGCGTCCTGATCTTCGATGAGGCGACGAGCGCGCTCGACTACGAGAGCGAGCACATCATCCAGCAGAACATGACGCAGATCGCGCGCTCCCGGACCGTGCTCGTCATCGCGCACCGTCTCTCCACCCTGCGGATGGCCGATCGCATCGTCACCATCGAAGGCGGCCGCCTGATCGAGGACGGCACTCACGAGCAACTGATGCGCACCGGCGGCCGCTACGCCACCTTGCATCGGCTTCAGTCCGGATTGCCGGAGGCCGCAAACACGCAGGCCGCGGCGGGTCAGGCCGCGTCCCGATCCGGGGCGTGGGGGCCCTCCCCACTGACAACGCTCGCGGGGCATCAGCCGTCCAACCTGGCCACCGCCCGTACCCACAAGCATCTTTGAGACGTCGGATGACCGCATCCTCCACAACCCCGGGAGCCTCTACGCCGCGCTGATTTCCCTCGGGAAAGCAGCGGCGACGAGAAAAAAGCCATGCACGCGCTCACGAACGATCAATCGGGACTTTTCGCACTGGAGATGCTGCTGCGCCTGCGCGGCGCCATCGCCACGAAGGAAGACCTTCGCAACCATCTCGGTGACGGCGCCGTCGGCGTCACCGAGATCCTGAAGGGCGCACGGGCCTATGGCTTTGTCGCCCGCTCCTTCTCCGCGACATGGGACAAGCTGGCCGAGCTTCCGCTGCCTTGCATTGCGGCGCTTCGCAACGGCGGCTTCCTCCTGCTCGGAAAGGTCAATCACGAGAACGCGGTCGTCGTCGCGTCGAACATCACGCAGCCGACCCTGATGACGCGAGCCGAATTCGAAGATCAGTGGGGCGGGCGTCTGGTCCTGCTGAAGCAGGCGAAGACGGCTGCCGAGAACATGCCGCGCCTCGACAGGGCCGTGGCGATCAGGGCGCGTCAGGCTCTGACATCGACGGCGGAATGGGGCGCTCGCAACACCCGCGCCGCCGTGACGAGCCTCGCCACGCGCTCGCAGGCCCTTCAGCAGGCCGTCATCGCCCGATCGACCGATGAGAAGCACCTGCGCTCCCTGGAGCTCGCATTTCTGCCGGCCGCGCTCGAAATCGTCGAGACGCCGCCCTCCCCGCTCGGGCGCATCATCGGCCTGAGCATCGTCTCCATCTTCGCCGCCGCCTTGCTCTGGGCCTGCATCGGCACCGTCGACATCGTCGCCGTCGCGCCCGGAAAGATCATCCCCAGCGACCGGACCAAGATGGTCCAGCCCTTCGAGACCGGTGTCGTGCGCGAGATCAAGGTCCGCGACGGCCAGAGCGTCAAGGCAGGCGACGTGTTGGTCGATCTCGACTCGACGACCGCCGATGCCGAGGTCGGTCATCTGCAGAGCGATCTGATGGCCGCTCGCCTCGATATCGCGAGGCTGCGGGCGGCGATCGCCAACAAGGAAGACCCCCTTTCGGCGTTTACTCCACCCAAGGACGCGTCTGCTGACCTGGTCCAGATGTATCGCGGCCTCCTCCTCAGCCAGAGCAGCGAGCAGAAGGCCAAGCTCGCGAGCATCGATGGACAGCTGGCGCAGAAGGCGGCGGAGCGCGACACGATTCAGGCCTCCGTCGACAAGCTGAAGAACACGCTCGTGCCGCTCCAGCAGCGGGTCGAGATTCGCGAGCAGCTTTTCCAGAAGGAGCTCGGCTCCAAGGTCACCTATCTCACCGAATTGCAGGATCTCGTCGGCCAGCGTCAGGACATCCTCGTTCAGGAGAAGCGCGGCAGCGAAACCAATGCCGCGGTCACCGCCTTGACCGAGACGCGCGCGAAGACCGTGGCGGAGTACGAGCGAACCCTGTTCGACGACCTGACCAAGGCCCAGCAGAAGGAGGCCGGCTTCAGGCGGGACATCGTCAAGGCCGAGCAGCGCAGGAACCTGCAGAGGCTG
Source organism: Allobosea sp. TAB14 (assembly GCF_052113865.1). NCBI lineage: Bacteria > Pseudomonadati > Pseudomonadota > Alphaproteobacteria > Hyphomicrobiales > Alloboseaceae > Allobosea > Allobosea sp. TAB14. The sequence goes on from NZ_JBFRDQ010000038.1 coordinate 3,231, forward strand.
ACGGCCCCGGTCGACGGCATCGTGCAGCAGCTCGCGATTCATACGATCGGCGGCGTCGTCACGCCGGCGCAGACGCTGATGTACATCGTTCCGGCAGACAGCCGGCTGGAAATCGAGGCGATGATCTCGAACCGCGACATCGGCTTCGTCAGCGCCGGCCAGGAAGCCGCCGTCAAGATCGACACCTTCAATTTCACCCGCTACGGCCTGCTGCGCGGCACCATCCTCAGCATCTCGCAGGATGCCATCCCGCGCGACAAGATTCCCGACACCGCCGGTGACAAAACCTCGGGAGCGGGAAATGACAGCAGCGAACCGCGCGGGCAGGAACTCCTCTACGCCGCGCGCATCTCGCTCGACCGCACGCAGCTCGCGATCGAGGACAAGCAGGTCAACCTGTCGCCCGGCATGGCCGTGACGGCGGAGGTCAAGACCGGCCGGCGGCGGATCATCAGCTATCTGCTCTCGCCGCTCTCCCGCTACCAGCACGACAGCATGCGGGAACGCTAAGGCATTTTCGAGCGAAACGGACACCGGTTCGCGTAAAGAAAATGCGATAAAACAAAGAGATGGATCATTTCCGCGATTCAGGGAAACGCGGAAATGATCCAGGAGCCGGCTCGAGGGGACCCGGACCGAAAGCTTCGCGTCGGGCCGGATTTCGCATTCGGCCCGATGCCGTGGGCGTCCCTCTTTTCGGCGTCTCCGAAAGCCGGTCTTCCCGGTGCGTTCAGGCAAGCCGCCGTGTCGCGCCGGCGGCCTGATGGACCGCCATGACCGCCCGGACCCGGCTGTCGAAACCGATCTCGCTGATGTTGTCGATCCCGAGCAGGGCTGCCAGCCGCGAACGGGCGCGGTTGATCCTACTCTTGATCGTTCCGGTGGTGGTTCGACAAAGCGTCGCCGTATCCTCGTAGGAAAGCCCCGCCGCGCCGACCAGCATCAGCGCCTCGCGCTGATCGAACGGAATTTCGCGCAGGGCCGCACAGAACTCCTTGTATTCCAGCAGGCCCTCCTGCTCCGGCGCCGCGCGCAGCGACTCGGAATAGCAGCCATCGGCGTCCTCGACCTCGWGGCGCCGCCGGCGCAGATCGGAGAGGTAGCAGTTTCGCAAGATCGTCGTCAGCCAGGCACCGAGATTGGTGCCGGGCCGGAAGGTGTGGATCTTGCTGATCGCGCGCATCAGCGTTTCCTGCACGAGATCGTCCGACCTGTCCGCGCTTCGGCTGAGGGACATGGCGTAGGCGCGCAATTGCGGCTCGAAAGTCAGCATTTGCTGCTGAAGGGAGAGAGAGCCGGCTTCCAACTTCCCGGAATTATTGTCTCCGCAGGCCATCGTCGATCTCCCACTCACAACCACGAGACAAAACCATCCACCGCTCGCAGGCGAAACGAGCCTGCGTTCCCGGCAGCGCGGATCGCGCAGCCGAACCGTTACTGCTTCACTTTGGCCGGTAGCATCATGTTGGTCTGCTCGAGCGGACCGGCGATGCCGAGCCCTCCTCCGGGGATGATGCTCCGCTGGACCCTGAGCACGTCTCCCGGCAGGAGCTCCATGCTCTCCGGCGCGTCGATCGTCTCGGACTTTCCGTCCTGGACGCGGACGACCGTCAGGCTGCGGGTCTCGACGGGGCCGTCAGAGTTTCCGATCAGCGTCGGGACGGTCACCTTGGCCTCCACGAGAAGACTCCGGTTGGTGTCGAACTTCACGCTGACCTCGTCGAGATCCATCCGAACCTTCTGCACCTCGGCGGTCAGGGACGCGTTGCGCTCGCTCTTCAGGTCGAAGATCCTCTGGTCGGCCTGCGTGATGTTCTGGCGCGACCGCAGGATCAGCGTCTGGAAGCCCTGCTCGTTCATTTCGAGCTGCGCCTGCATGCGTTCGAGGTTCGCCAGGCGGCTGATCGTCGTCAGGCCACGCTTAACCAGATCCCGAACCTCCTTCAGCTCCTTCTCGACGCTCGCGACCTGGACCTTGTTGGCCTCGATCTGGCGCTTGATCGCCTCGATCTCGCGCTCATACAGGGCCCGGTTCTGCTCCAGGCTGTCGATCTGGGTCTTCAGGGAATCGACATGGATGTTCAGGAGCGAACGCTCCTCGTCGATCAGTTGCCTCACCCCGCCATCGCTCTGCGACCGGGCGAGAAGCTCGGGCGGAAACTGGATGTCGCTCCTCATCACCAGCTCGGAGTTCAGGCGGGCCCGGCGCGCCGTCAGCTCGTAATACCGCCTGACGAGATTCCGCATATCGCCGGTGATGTTGATGCTGTCGCGGTCGAGCCGCATCAGGCCGGGGTCACTGAACCGCAGCCACCCGCCGGCCAGGCTGACGACTTGCAGAACGGTCATTCCCGGGCGGAACTGATACTCGCCGGGCTTCTGCACGTCGCCCAGCACATAGACCGGCCGGGTCTCGAGGACCTCGACCGAGGCGCCGGGCTTATCGGAAATGCCGGAGCGCACGAAGCGCTCGGCAATCTGGCCCGCGATTTCCTTGGTCGAAAGGCCGTTGACGGGAATATCCCCGATCGGCGCGATGGAGATCGTTCCATTCGCGCGGACTTTGTATTCACCGCTCAGCTCAGGATACTGAAAGATCTTGATCTTGAGCTTGTCATCGGCCCGAACGACGTAGTCGGACGTCGCGCGCACAGTGTTGCCGTTGAGCGTGAACAGGACCAGTGAAACTGTCCCGACGACATTTACCCATGAACGGCTTCGCTTCATCGTAGCACCTCTCCGCTTCATGACGATCCGGCAACCGGCTCGATAGGCATCGCAGGCCCGAACAGGCCTCGTCCGGCGGCCATCAACCCTTCCGCCTCCCAGAGCTTGTCCCCGAAACGGCCGATCATCCGGTCATCGACCATGTTCAAAACCGCTCCGATGAAATCCGACGGCGCCGCGCCGGAGACTGTGAAGGCGCGCTCGATCCGCTCCATCTCGGCGCCGCCCCATTTCATCACCAGCAGGATTCCGTCGATGTTCTGCGCGGCCATGCGAAACTCGGGACCGCGTTCGAGGGCCGGCAGGCAGACGACGATCAGGTCGTAGGCTGCCAGCGATGTCTGATCGCAATGCATCCACCAGTTGGCGACGCCCTCGCCGGTGCCGGGAGGAGGCGTGATGAGAAGATCGGGTCCGTCGCCGCCATTGTTCCAGAGGCTGCCGCCGAGCGGCTGCGGCTGCGTCCCCGAGAATGCCGGCGCGGAGGACATCTCCCTCGCGGACGATCGCGACGTCTCGCTGCCGCCGGCCTCCACGAGCAGAACCTTCCTCTGGCTGCGCGCGGCCATCTGGGCGAGGTGCCGCGCCACGGTCGTCGCGCCATCTCCTGCGATCGAGGAGGCGACGCCGACGGTGCGTGCCTTGGCCGCCTCGATCGCGACCGTCGCCCGCAGAAGCGTTTGCGCCAGCAAGGCTTCAGGCAGGCGATCCTGGCCGGCACGCTGCCGAGCCTGGCTCGAAATCGCGGGCTTGCCGCTTTTGAACAAGGGGATCGCGCCGATGCACTCCAGGCCGAAACGCTGAATCTGCGCGGCACTGCGGATCGTCTTGTCCCGGAAGTCGAGAAACAGCGCCAGCGCCGCCCCGATCACCACTCCGGCCATGACCGTAGCCATGATGATCAGGATCTTCCGCGGTCCGTTGGGCTTGTCCGGAGCGAGCGCCGGCGTCATCACATAGACGCTGGGTCCCAAGCCCTGCAGCCGCTCGCGCAGCAATGGCGAGCGCTCGCCATCCTGCTCCGCGTTGAGACGCGCCTGGAGCATGACCTGGCTGATGCCATTGGCGATGAGCGCGGACTTCTCCGGATCGGAGGTCGTGACGTCGACGAGGATCGTGTGACTGGTTCCGACCCGCTTGACCGCGATGCTCCTGGCGAGGGACTCGATGGCGGCTTCCTGCTTCGCGCGGCTCTCGTCGGAGGTTGCTGGCGACGTGCCGGAAAGCCACCGGGCGAGCCCCTGAAACGCCGTCGCCGCGGGAACGAACTCGGAATCCTCGGTCAGGTCCAGCGACCCTACGACCTTGGCCAGGGTACCGCGCGAGCGGATGACCTCGCTCTCGTTCTCGACCTGCGTGAGATCGGCGCGCCCGAGGGAAATGACGAGGTCGGGGCCGGGCTGAACTTCCTTCACATAGACCAGGAGCTGCGTCGACGCCGTATAGCTCGCTGGCCTCAGCACCGTGTAGAGCAGGCCAAGCATCGCCGCGAGACCGACACATGCGGCAATGAGCTTCCAGCGGCGGCGTAGGCTGAGAAGGCCGARTGTTGTGGAGGGCTGGCGCTCGTCAATATAGACCGACATTGGGCTTCCGATCTGTATCCACCGACCATTTGATGTCTTTGCAGGAACTCCGCTCCCTCAAAGACGGCGTTCGCAAGTCACACAACGCGAATACGCGGACTGTAAGTCACGATAAAACTTCGATATTTTTCACTGCAGCTTTGCAGGAACGAATTCGCACGATTGATTCGTCGCTGTACTGGGCAAAGCCAATTCCAGATGCTCGGCGTCCACAACACGCGCCGCTCTCATCCAGACAAAGGCTCTGTTCCAGACCTCCCAGCTCATCTCCTCCATGATGAGCCCGTAATCCTCCGGGCTGAGCCGCCGCAAAATCAGCTCAGCCACCCTGCGGGCCCGGTCCGCGCCCGGGTCGTTTCGCCTCCCTTCGGCGGGCCCGTTAAGCTCGCGCGCGGGAAGAAACGACGAGGAGAATCCTTCCTGCGCCGGACGCTGCACCGCCTCCATCCTGGTCTTGCGCGTATCCACGACCTGCGAATGCAGCTCGCTGCGGGACACGCGCTCACCATTCTCGAGTCGCTGCAGGATGGTGGTGCGAACCGCCGGCGGGGTCGTCTTGGCGAGATAGACACGAAGCGTCGATGGAACCATCAGCGCGACGAGCTTCGCATTCGCATCGGAATCGGCGCCGCGCGCCAGCTTCATCAGGTCCTGCGCGGTCCTGATCTTGAACTCGCACGCCTTTTCGACCCATTTGACGAAGACCCCGTGGGGCAGCCGCTCCTTGACGCGAAGGAGCTCGCGGCCGATTTCCACAGCATGTTCGGTCGCAGCCCGACGCAGGAGCTTGATCCTTTGCGCGGCATCCTGCAATTCTATCGCGGAGAGCTGTGCATTCGGCAACACGGCTATACCCTCACTCAACCCACAGTACTATTCAGCTTACGCTTGGTGCACTGCACCGTGAAGCGAGCAAAGGGGTTCCCGTCGGCGCAAAGGGAGTAGCTCCTTGAGGCGACACGCGATGCGTTCACGACGCCGGCGCGGCGACAGAGATCAAATAAAAATCTAATTTATATCAGTTACTTATCATATTTGAGGAGAATCGGAGCTACCCCCGTTCCGCTCCGCGACAAGCGAAATGAGCCTCGCTTTTCGGAAGCTCCCGCCTGATGGCAGCTCGGCCTCGCTTCRGAAACATTCCCTTACGTAAGGATCAAGACGGGATGCCGCGTGGCAGAAATCGCCGCAAGCGAGATCTTGGCTGCCGGAAGATCACGCCCGCAGTGAACCGATCTCCTGGCAGGGCGGGCCAGAAACCCGGGCAGCAACATGGCCAGTGACGCTGCGTCGAGCGGAGAAAGCCCGGACATCACACCGGTCTGCGAAGCCGCCGCGCCTGGGCCCCAGCTCGACAGTRCCGGCGGCATACCGACGTCGATCATGATGGTCCCGAACCGAGCTTGACGGTGCGGCACGACCTTATAGGTTGGGCGTGATCGAGGTTCTCCAGATTCAGCCTGGAGCTAAGAGGGAATTCGGTGAGGCGCGTTGCGCCAAAGCCGAGGCTGCCCCCGCAACTGTAAGCGGCGAGCTCTCCGTCCATCGTCCACTGGCGCGTGCCGCGCCGGGAAGGCCGGGCGGAACCGGCGTCGACCCGCGAGCCAGGAGACCTGCCCCGGTCGTCGAAGACGTCTTTCGGACGGGGTGTTCCGGAGGTGTGTGTCGGTGATGGCCGCGCGGCCGTCATCCGTCCGCATCCTGCGCAGCTCCCGCATCCGTCATCTCGGGGAGCGATGAAGTCCATGTTCATGAAGACCGCAGGCCGCGCTGTCGCGGGGAGCTTGACGGCTGCGCGCCGCTCGCCCTATCAGAAATGTAACAATGTTTCATATAAGGCTTCCTCTGTGCCGATTGCGCGCCCTCTCGTCCGCCTGCTTCAATGGCCCGTCCTGGCATTCCTCGGCAGCCTGGCCGCGGGCGCGGCCGTCGCAGCGCCGACCCAGTATCCGCTGACGCTGGAGAACTGCCGCGAGACGATCACCTTCAATGCCGCGCCCAGGCGCATCGTCTCGATCGGCCAGACGCAGACCGAGATCCTCTATGCGCTCGGCCTCGGCGACCGCGTCGTCGGCACCGCCGTCTGGTTCTCGCCCATCGCCAAGCCCTATGAGGCGGTCAAYGCCAAGGTGAAGCGSCTYGCCGACAACGAYCCGAGYTYCGAGGCSGTYSTCGCSCAGGARCCSGACCTCGTSACYGCRATGTTCGAATGGCATRTCGGMCCCAACGGCATCGTCGGCAAGCGCGATCAGTTCGCCAAGGTCAAGGTGCCCACCTATGTCTCGCCGACCGATTGCGTCGGCAAGGACAATTCCGGCGGCGGCGACGGCGTGCGCACCCAGATGTTCACGATGGAGCTGGTCTATCGCAACATCCGCGAATTCGGGCAGATCTTCGACGTGCCCGACCGCGCCGAGACGCTCGTCGCCGAGCTCAAGGCGCGCGAGGAGAAGGCGGTCCAGGCCGTGGCGGATGCAAAGGTCAAGGACGTGCCGGTCGTCGTCTGGTTCTCCAGCAAGGACATCAAGGGCGACGGCTTCATGGCCGGCAGGAACGGCGTGCCCGCCTACATCCTGTCGAAACTCGGGGCGCGCAACATCATCACGACCAATGAGGAATGGCCGCTGGTCGGCTGGGAGAGCATCGCCGCCGCCAATCCCGCGGTCATCGTCACGGTGAAGATGGATCGCCGCCGCTTTCCGGCCGATGATATCGAGAAGAAGCTCGATTTCCTGAAAACCGACCCCGTCGCCAGCAAGCTCGACGCGGTGAAGAACAATCGCATCGTCATCATGGATGTCGGAGCGACCCGCGCCGGGCTCGATACGGTGGACGGCATCGAGACGCTCGCCAAGGCGATCGCCGGCTTCGGTCTGACTCCTTGAGCCACGCAGCCCACGGCCCGAACTGGCCGGCGCGGATCGCCGTCGCGCTGGTTTCGCTGCTGGCGCTCACCTTCGCGGTGGCGCTGGCGGTGACGATCGGCGAGATGCGCATCCCGTTGGAGACGGCGTTGAAGGCGCTCGGCAACGGGCTGTTCGACCTCGATTGGCCTGTCAGCGCGATCCAGCAGGGCGTSATCTTCGACTATCGCCTCAGCCGGGCGCTGATGGCGGGGTTGTGCGGCGGCGCGCTCGCTCTCTCAGGCGCAATCCTGCAGGCGCTGCTGCGCAATCCCCTGGCGGAGCCTTACGTTCTCGGCATCTCGGCGGGAGCCTCGACCGGCGCCGTCGCGGTGCTGATCCTCGGCGTCAGCATCGGCGGCACGGCGCTGACGGTCTCGGCCGGCGCCTTCATCGGCTCCTGCGCCGCGCTGGCGGTGGTCGCGCTCCTGGCGACCGGAGCGGGCGGGGCGAGCGATCGCGTCATCCTCGCCGGTGTCGCCACCTCGCAGCTCTTCAACGCGGCGACCGCGACGATCGTGACGACGCTCGCCAGCGCCGAGCAGGTGCGGGGCGTGATGTTCTGGCTCCTTGGGAATTTCGGCGGCGTCCGCTGGCCCGACCTCTGGATTGCGGCGCCGGTCGCCTTCATCGGTTTCGGCATCTGCATGCTGCACGCCAAGGCGCTCGACGCCTTCGCTTTCGGCGTCGACGCGGCCGCCTCGCTCGGCGTCGCGGTCACGCGGGTGAAAATCGTGCTCTTCGCCACGACCGCGGTGATGACCGCCGTGATGGTCTCGATCGTCGGAACGGTGGGCTTCGTCGGGCTGATCATTCCCCATGCCGCCCGTTTCCTCGTCGGTTCCGGCCATGCCCGGCTTTTGCCCGCCTGCCTCGTCATCGGTGCGATCTTCATGATCCTCGCCGACATCCTGTCGCGCGTGCTGATCCCGCAGCAGATCCTGCCGATCGGCGTKGTCACCGCGCTGTTCGGCGCGCCGGTCTTCGCCTTGATCCTCTATCGCGCCAGGAAACCCAAATGATGGGGCCGACATGACGCTCGCGATGCGGGAAGTGCGCTGGGGCACGGCCGGCCGGATGATCATCGACGGGGTGACGCTGCAGGCGGCGCCAGGCCGGGTGCTCGGCCTGATTGGTCCGAACGGCTCGGGCAAATCGAGCCTTCTCAGGCTGCTTTGCCGGTTGCGCAATGTCGCGAGCGGCGTCGTCATGCTCGATGGGCGCGACATCGCCGGCGTGGCGCGGCGCGATCTCGCGCGCCGCCTCGCCTTCGTGGAGCAGCAGGCGACGACCGAGATCCAGCTGTCCGTCTGCGACGTCGTCCGCCTCGGCCGCACGCCGCATCGCGCCGCGCTGGCATCCTGGAGTGCGGCGGACGAGGCGGCGGTGAACGAAGCGCTGACGCGGGTCGGGCTCGCGGAGCGGCACGACCAGTCCTGGCATACGCTGTCGGGCGGCGAGCGCCAGCGGGCCCATATCGCCCGGGCGCTGGCGCAGGAACCGAGCGAGCTGATCCTCGACGAGCCGACCAACCATCTCGACATCCAGCACCAGCTCGCGATCCTCAACCTCATCCGCCGCCTCGGCATCACCTGCATCATGGCGCTGCACGATCTCAACCTCGCAGCGATGTTCTGCGACGAGATCGCGCTGCTGCATGAAGGGCGGCTGGAAGCGGCGGGTTCGCCGGACGAGGTCCTGACGAGCGAAACGATCCAACGCATCTTCGGCGTCGCGGTCGCGATCCGGCCCGGAGCGTCCGGGCGGCGCCACATCGAATACCTGATCGAGGCCGAGGGAAGAGAGCGGTCTTAATCGTTCCCGGCGCCCTGCGAGAGCAGGCCGCAACGCCATGTCGTTCGCCGGATCGAACGCGATCGACACATCGACCATATTGCGGGGCGGCCGCCTGACGACGTCACGCAGCCTCAGGCAATCCCGAGGTTCACATCTGCGTGAAACACGCAACGGTGGCTGAGCACCCGCTATGCGGGCAGAAGCGTCCGAATTGCGCGGAGTAAAAGCCGTTTTCGCACGATACGGCGCTGCATTCGCTCTTCTGGCAGCGCTCACGAAACGTGATCGGCCGATGCTGGCCGTTGGCGCCGCCGGACTTCTGAGTTTCAATCATTCCACTTCAAAAATCCTCGGCATGCTCGCACGACATCCCGAGGCTTCCGGCGAGGCGCGTTGGCTCTCTCGCCGTCCTGCTTGAACCGAACCGGGAGGGTTTACGGTGACGAAGCTGAATGTGAATGGCCGGACTCTGGACGTCGCAGTCGATGGCGACACGCCGCTGCTCTGGGTGATCCGCGAACAAATCGGTCTGACCGGCACGAAATATGGCTGCGGCGTTGCCCAATGCGGCGCCTGCACGGTCCATATCGACGGCGTCGCCACGCGCTCCTGCGCGCTGCCGGTCAGCGCCGTGACCGAGGAGCAGAAGATCGTCACGATCGAAGGGCTCTCCCCTGATGGAACCCATCCGGTCCAGCAGGCCTGGATCAAGCACGACGTGCCGCAATGCGGCTTCTGCCAGAGCGGCATGATCATGACCGCAGCTGCGCTGCTGCAGGCCAATCCGAAGCCGAGCGAAGCCGACATCGCCAGCGAGATGACCAATATCTGCCGCTGCGGCACCTATGTCCGCGTCAAGGCCGCGATCCTCGACGTCGCCGCCGGCGGCCAGCTCGGCCGCGGTTGAGGGAGAGGAGAGCGATCATGACCGTCTTATCCGCCCCCCGTTCTTTCCGCCCATCCCGCCGCCACATCCTCGCCGGTTCGGCCGCGGTTGCCGGCGCCTTCACCTTCGGCTTTTCCATTCCTGCCGGCGCTCAGCAGGCGGGAACCCCCGAGATCAATGCCTGGGTCGTCGTCCATCCCGACGACAAGGTGGTGATCCGCATCGCCCGTTCGGAAATGGGCCAGGGCACGCTCACCGGCCTCGCGCAGCTCGTCGCCGAGGAGCTCAATTGCGATTGGTCGAAGGTGACGACCGAATATCCGACGCCCGGCCAGAACATCGCGCGCAACCGCGTCTGGGGCAATTTCTCGACCGGCGGCAGCCGCGGCATCCGCGAGTCGCACGATTATGTCCGCAAGGGCGGCGCCGCGGCACGCATGATGCTGATCCAGGCGGCGGCGAACGAATGGAAGGTGCCGGCGGCCGAATGCAGCGCCGAGAAGAGCGTGATCACGCACAAGGCGTCCGGCCGCTCGCTCCGTTACGGGCAGATGGCCGCTGCGGCCGCGAAGTTGGAAGCGCCGAAGGAGGTGCCGCTCAAGGACCCGAAGGATTGGACGATCGCGGGCAAGGCGCTGCCCCGCCTCGACACGGTCGACAAGACCAACGGCAAGAAGATCTACGGCATGGATTTCAAGTTGCCGGGGATGCTCAACGCCGCGATCAAGGACTGCCCGGTCTTCGGCGGAAAGGTGAAGAGCTTCGATGCGGCCAAGGTCAGGGGCATGCCGGGCGTGAAGCATGTCCTGCCCGTCGGGGACAGCGCGGTCACCGTCGTCGCCGAGACCTGGTGGCAGGCCAAGACCGCGCTCGACGCGCTGCCGATCGAATGGGACGAGGGTCCCAACGCCAAGGTCACGAGCGAAAGCATCGCGGCCTGGCTGAAGGAAGGGCTCGATGCGCCCGACGCCGTGGTCGGCAACCAGAATGGCGACGCCAAGGGGGCGTTGGCCGGGGCCGCCCGCGTGGTCGAGGCGACCTACAGCTACCCCTTCCAGAATCACGCCTGCATGGAGGTGATGAACGCGACCGCGCTCTACACCCCCGACAAATGCGAGGTCTGGACGCCGACGCAGAACGGCGAGGCAGCGCTGGCCGCCACCGCGGAGGCCTCGGGCCTGCCGCTGGCGAAATGCGAAGCCTACAAGATCGACCTCGGCGGTGGCTTCGGCCGGCGCGGTGCGGTGCACGACTGGGTCAGGCAGGTCGTCGCCATCGCCAAGCAGATCCCCGGCACGCCGGTGAAGCTGATCTGGTCGCGCGAGGAGGACATGCTGCACGGGCGTTTCCACCCGATCACGCAGTGCAAGCTCAGGGCCGGACTCGACAAGGACGGCAATGTGACCGCGCTCCACATGCGCATCTCCGGTCAATCGATCGTCGCCGGCCTCTTCCCGCAGAACATCCAGAACGGGCGCGACCCGGTTGTTTTCCAGGGGCTCAACGCGCCCGGACCGGAAGCCTCGATCGGATATTCCTTTCCCAACCTCCTGATCGACCATGCGATGCGCAACCCGCATGTGCCGCCGGGATTCTGGCGCGGCGTCAACCTCAACCAGAACACGATCTATCTGGAGAGCTTCATCGACGAACTCGCGCATGAAACGGGCAAGGATCCGCTCGAATTCCGGCGCTCCTTGATGAAGAGCCACCCCAAGCATCTTGCCGTGCTCAACGCTGCGGCCGAGCGCGCCGAATGGGGCAAGCCCTTGCCGGACGGCGTCTTCCGCGGCATCTGCCAGACCATGGGGTTCGGCTCCTATGTCGCGGCTGTGGCGGAGGTTTCCGTCGGCGCCGACGGCAAGCTCACCATCCACCGCATCGTCGCGGCAACCGATCCGGGCCACGCCGTCAATCCCGCGCAGATCGAGCGGCAGGTCGAGGGCTCCTTCGTCTACGGCCTTTCGGCGGCGCTCTATGGCGAGATCACCATCAAGGATGGCCGCGTCGAGCAGGAGAACTTCGACACCTACGAGGTGATGCGCCTCGAGGCGATGCCGAAGGTCGAGACGGTGATCGTGCCATCGGGCGGTTTCTGGGGCGGCGTGGGCGAACCGACGATCGCGGTCGCGGCGCCCGCCGTCCTGAACGCGATCTTCGCGGCGACGGGCAAGCGCGTCCGCTCGCTTCCGTTGAAGAATGCCGACCTGCGCAAGGCGTAACCGCGCGGCGGGCTGGGCGGGGGCCATCGCCCTCGCCCTGCTCGCCGGGCAGGTGGCGGCGCTGGAGCCCTACCGCATCGTCGCCGACACCATACCGGAACCGCTGGCCGGGAAGGTCGGCGACGCGGCGCGCGGGGCGGCGCTCGTCAGGGATCGCGAGCGCGGCAACTGCCTGATCTGCCATCATGGCGACGATCCGGCCGAACCCTTCCAGGGCTCGATCGGGCCGCCGCTCAAGGGAGTAGGYGCAAGGCTCGACGCCGGGCAGATCCGTTTGCGACTGGTCGACATGTCCCGGCTCGATCCCGACACGGTGATGCCGCCCTACTTCCGTACGGAAAACATGCGAGACGTGGCGCCGGCCTATCGCGGCCAGCCCGCGCTCTCGGCACAGGAGATCGAGGATGTCGTTTCCTATCTCGCCTCGCTCAGGACGCAGTGAGGCCCTGAGCCGCCGGGAGGCGGTCGCCATCGCTGCGGCGGGCCTGGCACTGGCGACATGGCCCGAGATGTCCAGCGCCGCTGAAACCGAAACGATGGACGATCTCGTCCGGCGCGTCACGGAAGGCACGGTTCCGGCCGAAGGCGGTGTCAGGCTGGAGATCCCGGCGCTGGTCGAGAATGGAAATTCGGTGGATGTCCGCATCGCCGTCGACAGCCCGATGACCGAGGCGGCGCATGTTCGCTGGATCCATCTGATTGCCGACAAGAACCCCTTTCCGGACATGGCGCGGATCCATCTCTCGCCGCGTGCGGGCCGGGCGGAGGTGGCGATCACCTTGCGTCTCGCGCAATCGCAGACCGTCGCCGCGGTGGTTGCCCATAGCGACGGGCGCTACGCGATCGCCAGGGCGCCTGTCGTGGTGACGCTGAGCGCCTGCATTGACGGAGGCTGAGCGATGTTCAATGCCCGCATCACCGTGCCGCCCCAGGCCAAGGCGGGCGAGCCCGTCGAGATCAAGGTGCTGGTCCGCCATCCCATGGACCGCGGCGGCCAGTCGGACGGCAAGGGCGGCACCGTGCCGCGCAAGATCCTCAACCGGATGACCGCGACCTATGCCGGCGCCGAGATCTTTCGCATCGACATGAATACCGGCGTCGCCGCCAACCCCTTCGTCGCGTTCTGCACGCGCGCAGTCGAGACCGGCGACATCGTCTTCGAGTGGCGGGAGGACGGCGGCGCGACCTATACGCGCACGGCGCGCCTGACCGTGGCCTGAGAAGCGCCTTGCGCCTCTCGCTCCTGCTGATCGGTCTGCTGACGGTCCTGGCGCCGGCGCAAGCCGACGAGATCGTATCCGGCAGCACGTTCCTATCTCCGGAACTGCACCGCCAGCAGGACGATCCGACCCGCAACCCGGCCTGGTTCTGGGTCGATCAGGGCCGGGATCTCTTCGCCGCCAAGCCCTCCGGCGGCGGCCAGGCCTGCCTCGACTGCCACGCCGATCCCGCCACGAGTCTGCGGGGCGCGGCGACGCATTATCCGCAAGTGGACCCATCCAGCGRCAAGCTGCTCAATCTCGAAGGCAGGATCGAGCAGTGCCGTGTCGAACGCCAACAGCAGCCGGCCTTCGGCTATGAAACGGCCGAGATGCTTTCATTGACAGCCTATATCGCCTCGCTGTCTCGCGGCCTGCCGATGAGCGTGCGGACGGACGGGCCGGCGCAGCCCTTCTTCGAGGCAGGCAAGGCCTTCTACGAACGCCGGCAGGGGCAGCTCAATCTCTCCTGCAAGCAATGCCATGACGGGCTCGTCGGACAGAAGCTGCGAGGCGATACGATCAGCCATGGCGTCGGCACGGGCTATCCCGCCTATCGGCTGGAATGGAACACGGTCGGCTCGCTGCATCGACGGCTGCGAGCCTGCTCGCTCGGCGTCAGGGCGACGCAATTCGACTATGGCTCGCCCGAATATCTCGCTCTGGAGCTCTATCTCGCCGGGCGAGCCAAGGGGCTGCCCGTCGAGACACCGGCCATGCGGCGCTAGAGCATTTTCGAGCGAAGTGGACACCGGTTCGCGTGAAGAAAATGCGATGAGACAAAGAGATGGAGCATTTCCGCGATTCGGAGAAACGCGGAAATGCTCTAGACCCCCTACAGCTTCTTGCCGTCGGCGGCGAACTGCTTGAGATAGGCGGTGAGATCGGCGATTTCCGTGTCGTTCTTGATGCCGGCGAAAACCATCTTGGTGCCCGGCATCTTCGCGCGCGGATCCTTGATGTAGTCGGCGAAGCTGGCATCGTCCCAGGTGATGCCCGCATTCTTGTTGGCGGGCGAATAGGCATAGCCCTCGACCGCGCCCGATTGCCGGCCGAACAACCCGTTGAGCACGGGTCCGATCGTGTTCTTCGCCGTCTCGCCGACTTGATGGCAGGCACGGCATTTGGCGAAGGATTTCTCGCCCGCGGCGACATCCTGCGCGCTGGCGGATGCAGCCCCCAACATCATGGCGGCGATCATGGCGGCAGTTGCGGCTATCGTCTTCGTCATCGACTCCGGTCTCCAATGCGAACGTTCAAATCTCTCGAACGGACGCGCTCGCGCGGCATCCGCAAACGGCAAACATCAGGTGAACATGTCGGCGCAGATCGCCTCGTACCAGGCGAGGTTCTCGGCCTGGGTCTGCCGCCGAACCTCGTCGCTCTCGCCGGGCTGCGAGATGAAGGTCTCGGTCGCCGCGATGCGCCCGTCCTTCGGCTCGTAGCGGCCGCCGACCTTGATCGCGTCGTCGGGGCCGACGAGGCTCCAGCAGGTGTTGAAGTAGCGCGCGGGAAAGCCCGGGCCGCCCGCCAGCTCCGCGCAGGCCACCATGGCCACGACCTTCGCCTGGTTGTTGGCCGAGAAGGCCGATTTCGGCATGTCGCCCGCATTGCAGGCGTCGCCGAGCACGAAGATCGCTGGGTCGGCGGTCGATTTCATCGTCGCGGGGTCGATCGCGCAATAGCCGCCGGCCGGTGCGAGGCCGGCCTCGCGCGCGATCGCGCCCGCCATCTGGGCGGGGATGACATTGACGAAGGCGCAGTTCTCATAGGTTTCGAAGCCGGTGACGACGGTGCCGCTCGCGGGATCGACCGATTTGATGCCGTCATGAACTCGGGGGCTAAGCCATTCGATCATCGCGCCATAGCGCTTCTCCCAATCCGGCATGAAGACACCCTGCTTGGAGAAGCTGTCCTTCGGATCGAGGATGACGACCCTGGCCTTGGTCCGGCCCGTCGATGTGAGGATATGGGCGAACATCGAGGCCCGCTCATAGGGTCCGGGCGGGCAGCGATACGGGTTCGGCGGAGCGATCATGACGATGGTGCCGCCATCCGGCACCGCGTCGAGCTTCTCCCGGATCAATCTCGTCTGGCGACCCGGCTTCCAGCCATGCGGMATGACCTCCTCGGCGGCCTGGGACCAGCCGGGAACGGAATCGTATTTCAGGTCGATGCCCGGGGAGAGGACGAGGCCGTCATAGGGCAGCCGGCTGCCGTCGCCCAGCACGACCTCTTTTCTGTCGCGGTCGATCCGCGCGGCGCGCTGGCGAACGAGCGTGATGCCATAGGCCGCGGTCAGGGCGTCGTAGCGATGGACGATCTGATCGTAGTTCTTGAAGCCGCCGATGTAGAGGTTCGAGTGGAAGCAGCTCTGATAGGTCTCGTTCTCCTCGACCAGCGTCACCGCGATCGCGCCATGGCCGTCGCGGGCGATGTATTTCGCCGCCGTCGCGCCGCCCGCGCCGCCGCCGATCACGACGACGCGCGCCTTGGCCTGGCCCAGAACAGCCGGCACTCCCAGCGCGCCGGAAGCGGCGATGGTCCCCGCACCGATGATCAGATCGCGCCGTGTCGGTTTCAAAGCCTGCCTCCGCGATCTCAGGGTTTCGGTGAAAGGGTGCCGAAATAGGCGGCGAGCGCGACCATCTCCGCGCGGCTAAGCCTTGCGGCGACGGCCTGCATCACCTGGCCCTCGCGCTCCTTGCGGCGATACGCATCGAGCACCGCGACGAACTGCGCCTCGGGCCAGCCGACAATCGAGGGGATGCCGCCCACGCTTGCCCCGGAGAGCTGGTGGCAGGAGGAGCATTCGAGCGCGAGATACCGTCCCAGCGCCTGGCCTTCCGCCGCCAACGCCGGAGCGCGCATGAACAGCACAGCCGCGCTGCCCAGCACAGCGAAGCCCAGCCCGCGCCATGCGCGGCGCAAGCCGCTGCTAGCCGCACTCGACCGGCGCGCGCCTTCGCAGCTCGGGATGATCCACATCTGCATCGGCCATAGATTTCCAGAAGCCATCCGCTGGAACTAGCCTGCGATTGGAGGAATTCTGAGGACGCCCGTTTCACGATCGCGTCAGCCGGATGCGATAGCCCGGTCGATCCGAGGGGCGGAGCGCAGAGCGCCATCAGCCGACGCTATCGCTTGTTTCACCGCTGTTCGGAATATCGCGTCGAATGTCCAGAAAATCGCGGCGCGCTACACCAGCCTCCAACATCGTCGCAGGAATGAGGAAGGTCGGCCGCGTCTGTGAAAATCGGAGGCGCTTGGCTGGGGCGGGAGGATTCGAACCTCCGAATGGCGGTACCAAAAACCGCTGCCTTACCACTTGGCGACGCCCCAACGTGTCGCGCCTTCTAGAACGCGCCGCCGCCCTGCGCAACCGCCTTGGCGGACTCTCCGGGATCATGCGAAAAAAGCTTCGGTGGGTTTTCCGACACAACATGCAAACAGGCTGTTGCGCTGCGGCGCGGCGCTGGCTATAAGCCGGCCACCAGTTGATCGGAGTGTGGCTCAGGCTGGTAGAGCACCTCGTTCGGGACGAGGGGGTCGCAGGTTCAAATCCTGCCACTCCGACCAAARTTTCCCGCGATAAATCAAAGCGTTGAGAATTAAGCCCTGCGGGGCCCGCGCGTTTCGTCGCAGGCTTGCCGGTGGGTTTCGGATCACCCCGGCCGTGCTGGGCTAGATTCCCCGGCCAGCGACGCAGGCCGGATACGGCGAATGGCCAAGCGCCCCCCATAATGGAGCGCTCCGGCGCAAAAGCCATCCCCTCCTTCACGGGCGTCGCCCGTCGCTTTCAGAGCCTTGTAGGAACAGCCGCCCTCACCCAGAGGTTGTCTTGATCGCGCACAGCCCTAAGATGCAACCCGTGCGATACATCTGATTTGGGAAACTGACATGAAGATTTCTGCCGTTCTCGGCCTTCTCGGCTCGCTCGCGATCGGAGGTGCCCTGACAACTGCAGCAGCACCGGCCCTTGCCGGCGAGGCTTTGCCCGCTGCCGTGGCCCGGCATCTCGACGAGCGACCGGTGGAGTTCACCGCGAGCGCAGCAAAAATGCGCCGGATGATGATCATTCAGCAGAATATGGAACGGCAGCGCGGCCACCAAAACAGGGGATATGGGGCAGGCTATGGCCGCGGCCCCGGATATGGCCCGCGCCCTGGTTACGGACCGCGCCCGGGCTATGGCCCGCGGCCCGGCTACGGCTATCGCCGGGACTACGGCCCGCGCTACTGATCGGCTGATCCGTGCCGGAGGGCGCTTTGCCGCCCTCCGGTTTCGTGATGGTTGAAAATGGGGCTAGTTGCCCCAGAATCCTTCTTGATAGTCGCGCGGCGAAAAGGCTTCGGAGCCTTCCTGATCCTGCGCTTCGCTGGTCTCCGTCTGTTTGGCGGGCTCATCCTCGAGCGCACAGTCGGACTGGTGCCTTTCAGACATTCGGCTCTCCTTTCAGATAGGGGGAAGGGTTGCCTAAGGCAGGCCCGACGTAAGCCTCTTCGCTGCACTGCACAAGAGCACGCTACGTCACTCTCGCTCTTGTGAGCCCTCCGCGATCGCCGAATCGCGCTCGCTCACCGGGCGAAAAGCCCGGATCGCGCCAGTTCGGTCGCAGTGCGCGGACTGAAGGCGGCAGGGATGTCATAGACAAGCACCAGCCGCAGCAGCGCCTTCACATCGACATCGTGCGGCTGCGCTTCGAGCGGATCGGGGAAGAACAGCAGGACATCGAGCTCGCCCTGGGCGATCATCGCGCCGATTTGCTGGTCCCCGCCGAGCGGCCCGCTCTTGACCAGCTTGATCGGCAGGTCCGGCAGGGTGCGCTGCAACACCGAGCCGGTCGTGGCGGTGGCGACCACCTTGTGCCGGGCGATCAGATCGAGATGAGCCTCCGCCCAGGCGGCGAGATCGGGCTTCTTGCGGTCATGAGCGATCATGCCGATGGTCAATGCCATGATGTCTTGGTCTCCCTTCGAAGGGCAGCGCCCCGGCAGGGAGCCGGCCCGCCGCCAGGATACGCGACCGCTCGCCACGCGCCACCTGTCATGGCTCCGTTAAATGGCATGACTATTGCGACGCCTTCCTCGATGGGAGACGAAGCATGATGCGCCACTGGCCCGACGACGCGAAAGCCGTGATCGTTCTGTTCACGGTTTCAGCCGCCGGAATTCTCGGCTGGCTGGCGAGCGGCCTCTGACGAGAACAGCCGGAAGCCCGTCCTTGTCCCGGGCCCGGCACCGCCGTTAAAGTCGCGGCCTGTTCGAATCGGAGCCGTCGAAGCCCATGAAGCGCATCTCCCTTCTCGTCGCGATCCTCGGGCTGGGCCTTGCCCTGTCCGGCTGCGACAAATGCGGCAATCTCGGCCCGTTCTTCACGACTGACACGAAGAGCTGCGGCGGCAGCGAGCCGGTCAAATAAGACTGGACGCTAAGACCGGCAGGCGCAGCCTCGGGCGGATCGCCGCAAACTGCTCATGAAAAAGGCCGGGGCTTGCGCCCCGGCCTTTTCGTTTTGCAGTCGCGGATTGCGTTCAGCCGCGCCGGCCGATCAGCGACCAGCCCGCTCCGACCATGCAGGTCGCGAGCGCGATCTTGAGGACCTCGCCGAGCAGGAAGGGCTGCGCGCCATAGGCGAAGGCCTTGGCCAGGCCGACGCCGCTCGCGCCGCCCGCCATCTGCGCGCCGAAGGCCAGCCAGAGGCAGCCAACGACGAAGAGGGCGAGATCGGCGAGCAGCAGGCCACCGACCAGGCGAGCAAGCGAGGCGCCGCGCGCCGCCGCCCAGCCGGCGATGGCGGCCGCGGCCACGAAGCCCAGCAGGAAGCCGCCCGTCGGGCCGAGAAGGTAGAGCGGCCCGGCCACGGCCGGCGGCGTATTGGTGAAGACCGGCAGGCCCGCGAGCCCGTACGCGATATAGAGCGCGATCGTCRCGGCTCCGAGCCGCGCGCCATAGGCCGCGCCAAGCGCGAGCACCGCCAGCGTCTGCAAGGTCATCGGCACCGGCCAGAACGGCACCTTGATCTTCGCGGCGGCGACCATGAGCAGGCTGCCAGCGACGGCCAGCGCCACATTGCGCAGGGCCGCAGAGCGGGGTTTCGCGGCCGGGAAGAGCTCGCCGGCGAGGGTCGAAGCCTGCAGGGGCAGCATGTCGGCCATGGCACATCGTCCTGTTTTGCGGCAGGCCGCGCCGTGCGGCCGCATTATTGTGTATGGAAGCCGCGCCGTGCGACCCCTTCCCTGTCTATAGAAAATGCGCCAAAGCGCCACAAGCGGGCGGGGCTGGCGGAAACGGGCAGTCCGGCTGGGCGGGATCGAAAGCTGACGGCCGCCTCGCGCGGATGCAAGATCGGACAGGGACAGGATCGGACAGTGAGCGACGACGTCGAATTCGACAGGAGCCTGACGACACCGGCCGGAGAGGTCGCGGAGCTCTCCCCGCTCGTGCGCCGCGTCATCGCCGGCAATGGCGGGCCGATGACCTTCACCGGCACCTGCAGCTATATCGTCGGCCACGGCACGGTGGCGATCATCGACCCGGGGCCGGATGATCCCGGCCATGTCGCGCGCCTGCTCACGGCGGTCGCCGGCGAGACGGTGAGCCATATCGTCGTCACCCACACCCATCGCGACCATTCGCCCGCCGTTCCGGCCCTGAGGGCGGCGACGGGCGCGCGCGTCGTCGGCTGCGGCCCGCATCGCCCCTCGCGTGCGCCCGGCCCCGGCGAAGACCGTGTGCTCGACGCCGCGGCGGACAGCGATTTCATGCCCGACTGGCAGATGCGGGACGGCGATGCCGTCTCCGGACCGGGCTGGAGCCTGACGGCGGTCGAGACGCCCGGCCACACCGCCAATCATCTCGCCTATGCGCTGCCGGAGGAGGAGACGCTGTTCTCCGGCGACCATGTCATGGCCTGGTCCACCTCGATCGTCGCCCCGCCGGACGGCTCGATGTCGGCCTATATGGCCTCGATCGAGAAGCTGCGCGGCATGGACCATCGGCTCTATCGGCCGGGCCATGGCGGCCCCGTCACCGAGCCTCAGCGCTTCCTGCGCGGCCTCGTCCAGCATCGCCGCCAGCGCGAGGCCGCCATTCTCAACCGCATCGGCGCGGGCGACGAAACCATCGCGGCCATGGTGCCCGTGATCTATCAGGGCTTGGCCCCCGTGCTGCACGGGGCCGCCGCGCTGTCGGTCCTCGCCCAGATTGAGGATCTGGTCGCGCGCGGGCTCGTCGCCGCCAGCGACACGGTTCCGGCCCTGTCGAGCCGTTACCGTCTCGCCTGACACCGCCGCGGCCGTCCTCGCGAGCACGAGGAAGCGATCCCACCGGAGTCGCTTGCCCTATCGTTCCATCAGCAGCTCGACCTGGGTGGCAAAGGCGGCGATCTGCTTGGCATTGGCACCGAGATCATGGCTGCCGATGCGTGAGGCCGAGCGGACATCGATGCGGCTGCCGTCCACGCGCGGCTTTATGCGAATAGTGATGTCTTCCGAAAAGTGCAGGATGCGCCCGCGCGCCACGGCCTCGATGCGCCCTGCCCCGCTGCGACCGCCGGGACGGGAGCTTTCCACGATCTGCCAGCCCAGCGCGGTGACGGCCTTGCGCGCCAGGCTGAAGGCCGCATCCGCCGGCTCCTCGAGGACGATCGGCGCGATCTTCGGATAGGCCTGCCTTTGCAGGCGGCGCTTTTCGGGCGCGACATCGGGCGGGATGCGCCCTTCACGGGCCGTCAGCGCAGCCATCGAGCGGCTGAAGGCCGGCGGATCGTCGATATCCGTCGAGATATCGGCCAGAGCCGGCCGCGTCGCCAGCATGAAGCCGACATAGCCGGCGGGTGCCAGCAGGATCAGGCAGAGCAGGAGCGCGCCGGCCGCCATGCCGACGCCGCGATGCCCCTTCTGCCAGATGCGGGCGAATGCGACGAGCGCCAGCCCCAGCGCCAGCAGGACGAGCAGGTAGGCTCCGGCGACCGGCGCAAGCCCTTCGATGCTGGGCTCGCGCAGCCGCACGAGCAGAAGCGACAGCAGCAGCACCGCGCAGGAGAACCACGCCAGCCGCCGGCTCCAGATGGCGGCCCGCGAAACCGGTTCCTCGAAGACGAGACGGCGATGCATCGCCTTTAGGTGATCCCGGACAGCAACGAAGGCAAGCGGCCCGTGCTCTAAGCGCAATCTTAATCAAGTTGACGATAACTGGGCACGAAGAGGCGTGGCCCCCCGCGGTCAGCCTCCTCGGCCTGCGTCACCGCCTTCCCCGCCGTACGTCGCCTCCAGAGCCTCGCCGTGAAATTCTTCCCCGCCTCGATCCAGAACTATCTCGTGGCCACGATGGCCTGCCTCTGCGTGCCCGGCATCGGTGCGCTGAGCTATATGGCGGAGAAGTCCGTCATGGAGGTTCGGACCAATATGCGCCTCGCCGATCTCGTGGAGGCCGACAGGGCCCTCCTGCTGACCGGCAATGCCATCCGCACCAATCGCGGACAGGCTCAGACGAGCATTCAGGCCACGGACGATCCCGCCCCCGTCATCCGCGAGATCGAGAAGACCAACAAGGCGCGGATCGCCGAAGCGATAGCGCGGCTGAAGGCGACGGACTTGCCGGACCGCACTGCCCTGATCGAGGACGTCTCGGCGCAGGAGAAGCGCAACGAGGGGCGCAGCCAGGATCTCTACGCCGAAGCCGCAAAGCCCAAGGCACAGCGTAGCCTCGCCGCGACGATGTCCTGGTATAACGGCGTCGGCGCGATCGAGGGTGCGCTCGTCACGGCTTCGGCCGCGACCTCGAACGCGGCCCGCCTGGCCGATCCGGTCCTCGCCGATCTGCAGGGCTTCAAATCCGCCGGCTGGAGCGTGCGCTCCAACTACGGCACGCAGTGCTCGCTGCTGCGCCCGGTCTTCGGCTCCGGCAAGGCGCTCGACGGAAGCCAGCTTCGCAAGCTCGGCGAGCTGCGTGGCTCCTCCGACGCAAGCCTCGCCCAGCTCAGACAGCTGAGCGCCCGTCCGGGCGTCGGCGAGGAGCTCGTCCGCAAGGTCGGCGTGGCCGCCACCCAGGTCGAGGCCGCCAATCGCGGCATGGACCAGCTGATCGGCAAGCTCGGTCAGGGCTCAGGCCCCGTCATCGCCGCCGAGGACTGGACGAAGCAGTGCAACGCGCCGTTCGACGCGATCGTCTCCGCCGTCACCCAGTCGCTCGACGACATGGCGGATGTGACGCAAGCCAAGCTCGCTGCGGCCTGGACGCGTCTCGGCATCGTCGGCTTCCTGCTCGCCGCCTTGCTGGCGATCTGCGTGATGAGCTGGCGCGGCGTCCAGCGCCGGATCGTTCGCCCGCTYGTCTCGCTGAAGTCCGCGCTCGACACCATGCAGCAGGGAGACTTCTCGCAGGCGATTCCCGCTCCGCCTTCCCCCGACGAGATCGGCGCGCTCAGCGGCGCGCTCGAAATCTATCGCGAGAACGCTCTGGCGCTCGAGAACAACCGCCGCGGCCGCGAGCTGACCATGCTCGCCGATGCCGAGCAGGCGGCCCATGTCCAGAAGCTGCTCGGCGAGGTCGCAAGCATCGTCGCCGCCGCCCGCGACGGCGACTTCTCCGGCCAGGCCCGGACCGGCGGCATGGAAGGCCCGCTCAAGGAACTCGTCGAGGGGCTGAACGAGATCAACAGCGTGGTGGACGGAGCGACGACGGAGTTCGCCGGGGTTCTGCAGGCGGTGGCGGGCGGCGACCTGACGCGGCAGGTCGAGGGCGGCTATCGCGGCCGCTTCGCCGATCTCAAGGGCGCGATCAACGAGACGGTCGAGCGCCTCTCGGCCACGGTCGCGACGATCCAGACGACCTCGGCC
>NZ_JBFRDQ010000039.1:0-33264 GCF_052113865.1 Allobosea sp. TAB14
CGGCGGGACACCTCACGCTGGTGCCGGAACTCAAGGCCGCGCTCACCGAGGCGGGGCGGCCCGACATCATGATCGTCGTCGGCGGCGTCATCCCGCCGCAGGATTTCGACGCGCTCATCGAAGCCGGCGCGTCGGCGATCTTCCCGCCCGGCACGGTCATCGCAGATGCGGCAGAAAAACTGCTGCAGGAGCTGAACCAGCGCCTCGGCTATGCGCAGCGGACGGCGGCCGAGTAAAGTCTCGAAAAGAAAGGCGGACGCTGCCCGAAGGCCGCGCCCGCCCCATGCTTACGACCAGCGGGGCGACACTTACCGCCAGCCGTAACCATAGCCCTCGCGCGGCGGCATCGGCCGCCCGCCATAACCGTCGAAATAGCGATGCCAGCGGCGCTGACCCCAGAAGCCGTACATGGCGGGCGGCGCCGGGCGCCAACCATAGCCATAGGCGGGGCGCTCATAGGCGGGCTCGTAGCGGCCGCCGAAGGCCTGGGCATTGCCCGTTCCGGCAAAGGTCGAGACTGTCAGTGCGATGCCGCCCAGTGCGAAGGCGGCGAAACCGATCCGGGCGCGATTGCCAAACATGGTCCTTGTCCTGTCTCAAGGCCGGGAAGATCCCTGCCTTGGAACGGACCATCGCAGATCCTGCCTGAACGGGTTTTGAGGGCGCTGTTCAGCCCGCGTTTATCCAAGCACCCAACGCCGTCATCCCGGGCTTGACCCGGGACCCATCGTAGAGCGCCGGAGCCATATGATGGATTCCGGATCTGCGCTGCTTCGCAGCTTGTCCGGAATGACGGCGCGTTCGGGTGGATCGCAGCGTAGCCTAACCGCTGGACAACTGCTCGCGCTTGAGGAGGAGCGAAGCGGCGATCACGACGACCGCCACGGCGGCGATCATGATGGTGCAGGCGGCGTTGATCTCGGGCGAGACTCCGAGCTTGACCGCCGAATAGAGACGCATCGGCAAGGTGGTCGCGCCGGGGCCGGTGGTGAAGCTCGCGACGACGAGATCGTCGAGCGAGAGCGTGAAAGCGAGCATCCAGGCCGCCGCCACCGCCGGCCAGATCAGCGGCAGCGTCACCGTCCAGAAGGTGACGAAGGGCGTGGCGCCGAGATCCTGCGCCGCCTCTTCCAGCGAGCGATCGAAGCCCGCCAGCCGCGATTGCACGACGATGCAGGCGAAGCCGAGGCTGAAGGTCGCGTGCGCGACGGTCACGGTCCAGAAGCCGCGCTCGACATCAACGGCGACGAAGAGCAGCAGCAGCGAAAGCCCCGTCACCACCTCCGGCATGACGAGAGGCGCCAGCACCATCCCGGAAAACAGCGTGCGGCCGAAGAAGCGGCCATGCCGGGCGAGCGCCAGCGCAGCGAGCGTACCGAGTATGGTCGCCAATGTCGCCGAGACGACACCGAGCCGGATCGAGAGCCAGGCGGCATCGAGCAGCGGCTCGTTCGCCATGAGCGCGCCGTACCAGTGCGTCGAGAAACCACCCCAGACCGTGACGAGGCGCGAGGCGTTGAAGGAATAGGCGATCAGCGTGACGATCGGCAGATAGAGGAAGGCGAAGCCGAGGATCAGTGCCAGGATGAGGCCGGGGCCGAGGCGCTTCATGCCGCCAGCTCCCGCTTCAACCGGGCGCGCTGGAGCAGGACCAACGGCAGGACCAGCACGATCAGCAGCACGACGGCGACCGCCGACGCCAGTGGCCAGTCGCGGTTCGAGAAGAACTCGTTCCACAAGACCTTGCCGATCATCACCGTATCGGGGCCGCCGAGCAGATCGGGGATAACGAACTCGCCGACGGCAGGGATGAAGACCAGTGCCGATCCAGCGAGGATACCGGGCAGCGAGAGCGGCAGCGTCACGGTGAAGAAGGCGGTGATCGGTGTGGCGCCAAGATCGGACGCAGCTTCGAGCAGGCTGCGGTCGAGCTTTTCCAGCGTGGCGAAAAGCGGCAGCACCATGAAGGGCAGATAGGAATAGACCATGCCGAGCAGCACGGCCGTCTCGGTATTGAGCAGCCGTAGCGGCTCGCCCTCGAAGCCGAGGAAGGCGAGCGCGGCGTCGAGCARCCCGTCSGGCCKCAGGATKCCGATCCARGCGTAGACGCGGATCAGGAAGGAGGTCCAGAACGGCAGGATGACGAAGACAAGCAGAAGGCCGCGCCAGCGCGCCGGCGCGGTCGCCATGGCGTAGGCGAGCGGATAGCCGATGGCGAGGGCGAAGATCGTGGTCAGCGCCGCGATGCGCAGGGAATAGAGGTAGCTCTGCCAGTAGAGCGGATCATCGCCGAGCAGGCTGAAATTCGTCAGGTCGAGCTGGGACAGGAAGTCGCCAAGCTGGGCGAACCCCTCCCAATGCGGCGCATAGGGCGGGAGCGCGGTCTCAGCCTGCGAGAAGGCCATACGCAGCACGATGGCGAAGGGAGCCAAGAAGAACAGCGCCAGCCAGAGATAGGGCACGGCCACCACAAGACGGCGCAGCCGCTGCAGCGAAGCGACCACGCTCATGGCGGCAGCACCACGCCGGCCTCGACATCCCAGGASAGCCAGACCYTGTCSTCCCAGGCGAAAGGCCGGGCCACCCGCCGTGTCCGGTTGGCCAGCGCGACCTTGACCAGCTGACCGCCCTCCCCGCCGATCATCACCTGGACCATGGTGAAATCGCCGAGATAGCCGATGTCCCAGATCTCGCCCGCGACCTTGTTGACGACTTGGCCCGGCTCGTCATGGGCGATCTCGATCTTCTCGGGCCGGATGCCGATCAGCAGGGCGTCGCCCGCCTTCAGCGCCGGCGCCTCCTCGTCGAGCTCGACGGTGCCGACGCGCGGCACCTCTGCCTTCACCAACTCGCCATCGATCGCTTCGACCCGCCCCTCGAAGATGTTGATGTCGCCGACGAACTCCGCGACATGGCGGTTGGCCGGCGCCTCGTAGATCACGTCGGGAGGCCCGATCTGGACGAGCTTGCCATGGTCCATCACCGCCATGCGGTCGGCCATGGTCATCGCCTCATCCTGGTCGTGGGTGACGACCATGAAGGTGAGGCCGAGCTCGCTCTGAAGATCCATCAGCTCGAACTGGGTCTGCTCGCGCAATTTGCGATCGAGTGCCGCCATCGGCTCGTCGAGCAGCAAGAGCTTCGGCCGCTTGGCGAGCGAGCGGGCAAGCGCGACGCGCTGRCGCTGGCCGCCGGAGAGCTGGTGTGGCTTGCGCTGCCCAAGGCCGGAGAGCTTGACCAGCGCCAGCATCTCCTCGACGCGTCTGGCGATCTCGGCGCGGGCCAGGCCCTCGCGCTTCAGGCCGTAGGCGATGTTGCCGGACACGGTCAGATGCGGGAACAGCGCATAGGACTGGAACATCATGTTGACCGGCCGCAGATGCGGCGGCACGGCGGTGATATCCTGTCCGTCGAGCAGGATCCTGCCCTCATCCGGCGTCTCAAAACCGGCGAGCATGCGCATCAGCGTGGTCTTGCCGCAGCCGGAGGGACCGAGGAGCGCGAAGAATTCGCGCTGGTAGAGCGCGAGCGAAAGATCGCCCACGGCCGTGACGTCACCGAAGCGCTTGGTCACGCCCTGGAATTGCACGAGCGGCTTCGCCGCCGGGTCGTTCCAGGGCTGGAAGGCCCGGCGCACGCTGCCCGGCGAGGTCTTCTTCACGGTGGCCGCGCCCTGTCCGAACGCGCTCACTTCAACGCGCTCACTTGCCGGTCTTCACGCGCGTCCAGAGCCGGTTGACCAGCCGCTGCGACTTCTGATCGTAGGGCGTGATCGTGTAGAGCCGCCCCATCACCTCGTCCGGCGGGTAGACGCCGGGGTTGTCGCGCAAGGCCGCCGACAGGAACGGCTTCGAAGCAATGTTTCCATTGGCGTACTGGATGAAGTCCGAGTTCTTCGCCGCCATCTCCGGCTTGTTGACGAAGTCGATGAACTTCAGCGCCGCGTCGACATTGGCCGCGTCCTTCGGGATCACGAAGGAATCGAACCACATCAGCGCGCCCTCCTTCGGGATGGAATAGCCGATCTGGACGCCGTTCTTGGCCTCCTCGGCCCGCTTCTTGGCCTGGAGGATGTCGCCGGAATAGCCGACCGCGAGGCAGATATCGCCGTTGGCCAGCGCGTTGATGTATTCGGAGGAGTGGAATTTCTGGATATAGGGCCGGATCTTGCGCAGCAATTCGCCGGCCTTGTTGAGATCGGCCTCGTTCTTCGAATCCGGGT
This sequence comes from Allobosea sp. TAB14, assembly GCF_052113865.1. NCBI lineage: Bacteria > Pseudomonadati > Pseudomonadota > Alphaproteobacteria > Hyphomicrobiales > Alloboseaceae > Allobosea > Allobosea sp. TAB14. The sequence continues at coordinate 4,223 of NZ_JBFRDQ010000039.1, forward strand.
TCAGCCCGAGATAGCGCAAGGCGGCCGGGAACAGCTCCTCTGTCGCGTCGAGGACATGGACGCCGCAATTAGAGAGCTTCTTCAACTGCTCGGGTTCGAAGACGATCTTCCAGCTATCGATCACCGCGTCGGGGCCGAGCCGTTCCTTGATCTTGGCGGTGTTGTAGCCGATCCCCGTGGTGCCCCACATGTAGTTCACGGCGTAGGTGTTGCCGGGGTCGTATTTGGCGAGCCGCGTCTGGATCTCGGGCCAGATATTCTTGAGGTTCGGGACCTTGGCCKTGTCGATCGGCTGGTAGATGYCGAGCGGGATATGGCGCGGCAGGAAGGAAGCCGTGACSACGATCAGGTCGTAGCCGGTCTTGCCGGCAAGAAGCTTGGTCTCGACCGTCTCCATCTGGTCGAAGGTGTCGTAGACGACGGTGATCCCGGTTTCCTTCTTGAAGGCGTCGAGCACCTCGGGATCGACATAGTCGGACCAGTTGAAGATCCGGAGCTGCTTGTCCTGCGCGGCCACCGGCGTGGCCAGAAGTCCCAGTCCGATCGCGCAGACCGCAATGGCCTTGCTCAGTCGCTTCGTCGTCTCACCCAATCTGCCCCTCCATCAAGCTAAAGCGGGCGCACGCTACCAGCTTTCCCCCCGGCATCAACCGCCACCGGGCGCGGCCGGCTGCCTGCGCACAGCAGAGCGTTTCCGAAAGCCCGTCCAGTATGTTCCGGCCGGCTGACGCAAGCGTGATCCGCCGTCTTCTTGCCGGTTCGCCTCGTCCTGCACATACCGTGCCGGATGCGCCTCTTCCGCCGCTTCCTGCTGTTCTTCGTTCTTGCCTTTCTGCTGCCGCTCGCGACCCATGCCGGCTGGTGGGTCTGGCAGACGCATGCGCCCGACTGGCGCCGCGCCGACTGGTCAAGCGCGAAGCTCCTGCCGGCCGCGTCGGTCGATCCCGAAGCGACCGTGCACATCTTCGCCGCCCGCGTCGGTCGCTGGCGCGGCATCTTCGCGCATCATTCCTGGATCGTGGTGAAGGAGGCCAATGCCTCCGCCTATACCCGCTTCGACGTCGTCGGCTGGGGCATGCCGGTGCGCGTCAACCATCGCGAGGCGGATGGGCGCTGGTTCGGCAACGAGCCGGAGTCTGTCGCGGAAATCCGAGGAGCAGCGGCCGAGCGGCTGATTCCGCGCATCCGAGCTGCCGTGCAGTCCTATGCCTATGCCGAACCGGGCAGCTATCTCGCATGGCCGGGCCCGAACTCGAACAGCTTCGTCCAGCATGTGCTGACGGAGGTGCCGGAGCTGCGCGAAGCCCTGCCGCCGACGGCCATCGGGAAGGACTGGCGTGAGACCGGCCTCTTAAGCCTCACTCTACGGGCTGGCCGGAATCACGGTCGGCTGGGTCGAAGGCGTCGAGGTCAACATCCTCGGCCTCGTCGCGGGATTCGACCTGCGCAGCCCGGCGCTGAAGCTGCCGGGCTGGGGACGGGTCGGGATGTGAGAGAACGCCTCAAACCGCCTCGAAGGCCTGCGCCAGATCCGAGATCAGATCCTCGATGTTCTCGATGCCGACCGAGATGCGGATCAGGGCGTCGGTGAGGCCGATCTCCTCGCGCAGCTCCCGCGCCACGCCGGAATGCGTCATCGCGGCCGGATGCGAGACCAGCGTCTCGGTACCGCCGAGGCTGACCGCGAGCTTCATGATCTGGAGATTGTCGAGCACGGCGAAGGCTTCCTTCTCGCCGCCCTTGACGTCGAAGGCGAAGGTCGAGCCGGCCGCCGTGCACTGCCGGTCGAAGACGGCCTTGCGCGGATCGCCATCCTTGAGGTTGCCGAGATAGTGGACCCTGGCGACCTTCGGATGGCTCTCCAGATACTCCGCCACCAGCTTGGCGTTCTCGTTGGCGCGGCTCATGCGGATGTCGAGCGTCTCCAGCGAGCGCATCAGCATCCAGCAGGAATTCGGATCGGCTTGCGTGCCCAGCGAGCCGCGCCAGGCCTTCACCTGCCGCACCAGCGCCTCGGAGCCGCTGATCGAGCCGCCGACAAGGTCGGAATGGCCGCCGACATATTTGGTCAGCGAGAGCAGCGAGAGGTCGGCGCCCTGCTTCAGCGGCTTCTGGTATTTCGGGCCGAGCATGGTGTTGTCGACGACGACCGGCGGGCGGTGGCCCTGCGACCTCTCCAGTTCGTCCGCGATCATCTTGCAGGCGGCGAGATCGACGAGGCCGTTGGTGGGGTTCGCCGGAGTCTCGACCAGGATCATCGCGACGCGGCCCTTGGCCGCCGCTGCCCGCGCGACATCGCGCATCTGCTCGATGTCGAGCCCGTCGGTGAAGCCGAAGGGGGTCACGCCGAAGGCGCCCATCTGGTTCTTCAGCAGCGTCTCGGTTCCGCCATAGAGCGGGCGGGAATGCAGGATCGTGTCGCCCGGGCGCAGGAAGGCGAAGCAGGTGGTCGCGATCGCGGCCATGCCCGAGGCGAAGACGGCGCATTTCTCGGCCTCGTCCCAGATCGCCAGGCGATCCTCGAGGATTTCCATATTGGGATGGTTGAAGCGCGAATAGACCAAGCCGGGCTTCTCGCCAGGCTTCGGCTGACGCCGGCCCGAGGTGAAGTCGAAGAAGTCCTTGCCCTGCTGAGCGTTCTCGAAAACGAAGGTCGAGGTCAGGAAGACCGGCGGCTTCAGCGATCCCTCCGACATGGCCGGCGAATAGCCGAAGCCCATCATCAGCGTCTCGGGATGGAGCTTGCGGTTGGCGATCCGGTCCTTGTGGTAGTTGTCTGCGCTCATGGCTTTCTCCCTCGGCTCCGGCCTGGCCGCTTTGCGACCAGAATAATCCCGCATCGACGCGATTGCTTGGCTGGTCACACTCGCGCTAACGCTCTTCCTGCATGTTTCTGCTCAACACGAGCCAGGATGGAGCATATGATGCTCGATACGATCGACCGCCGCATTCTCGCCCTGCTCCGGGAGGACGGGCGGATCACCAATCAGGAGCTCTCGCAGAAGGTCGGGCTGTCGCCGACCCCCTGCCTGCGCCGCCTCAAGCGGCTGGAGGAGACAGGCGTCATCCAGGGCTATGCCGCGATCGTCGATCCGAAGGCCTATGGGCTGCCCTTCAGCGTCTTCGTCTCGGTCAGGCTGATCCAGCAGAATCAGGAGCATATCGCCGAGTTCGAGAAGGCGATCGAAAGCTGGAGCGAAGTGGCGGAGTGCTACCTCATGACCGGCTCGCAGGATTATCTGCTGCGCGTCGTCACCGATGGCATCGAGGGCTATGAGCGCTTCCTCAAGCAGAAGGTGACGCGGCTGAAATGCATCCAGTCGGTCGAATCCAACTTCGCGCTGGCGACGATCAAGAAGCGCTCCGGCCTGCCGCCGATCTGAATGGTCCTCAGGGGCCGAGCAGTTCTGGCGCTGCCGCCCGGGCCATGCGGTCCTGCTGATGGGCCACGCCGGGCACAGTGATCTCGCGCCATTGCGGGGTGACGCCGAGGCGAGCGGCAACGGCACGGATATCGGCCATGAAATGCTGACCGCGTGCTAACCGGGTTGCTCCCTGCTCCTCGGCGCCGGCCGATCTGTTGAGCTCCCGGTGTTCCGGATTCGTGTCGCGGGCGCCCAGCATGACCGTGACCTGCTTGCCGAGCGCGGCTCGCAAGGTGGCGTCGGTCGCAGGCGTTCCGCCCAGCGAATAGGGATAGGCGAAGCCCCCGGCGGCGGCAGCATCGAGAGGACGGGTGTAATAGCCGGCATTCGCCACGACGGCCCGCGAGAAGCGGGCCTCGGGCATGAGCAGCGCCATCCGGTGCACGAACTGGCCGCCGGCCGAATGCCCGAAGAGCCTGTAGCTCGTGCCTGACGCGCGACCGGCAGCGCGCGCCGCATCGAACAGTCTTTCGACGACGCCGAAGGTCCATTTCGACCGGTCCGGCTGTCCGCGCACGGCGCCCTGCTGGAAAAGCCGGCCGGGAAAACGGGTCTTGTCGAAGCGCGGCGCGGCGATGAGGACGCCATAGCGGTCGGCGGCCTCGATCCAATAATTGCGCGAATTCGCCGCGTTTCGGCCGGCGCCGTGGATCACGATCACCAGCGGGCAGGATTTGGCCGCGCATGCCGCCGGCGTATAGGTCTCGACGTCGATGGCCTTCCAGACGGGATCGTCGAGCGTCCATTCGCCGCGTCCCACCTCGGCGAATGGCCCCGGCGTCGCCGCCATCGCCGCCGCTGGTCCGAGCCACGCGGCGAAACCGATTAGAACCGCGCCGAGGCCTCTGGAAACCCGCATTCAGCTCTCGCCGCGATCCATGGCGCGGCGCACGACCTGCGTGACCTCGCTATCCGAGAGGAAGAGGTCGTGCCTGAGCAGGCTCCAGCCGCGCCCGGCCGTGTCGGCGACGCGGACGCCCAGCGCATCGAGGCGCTCCCGGTCGGCCGCGCCCGCGCGTGCCACGCCGCCAGCGATGCGGGCGGAAACCGCGAGCGCCCGGTCGCCGGGATCGATGATGACCGTCATGCGCTTCGCCAGCGGCGCGATCCGCTTCACCGTCTGCTCGAAGGCGTCGATATCGACATCTGGCGAGGCGAGCACCACCGAGCCGATCCGCGCGTAGACATCAGGCGAATCGCGCAGCTCGCGCAGGCCTTCCAGCGTCAGGAAGGTGCCCATGGAATGGGCCACGATGTGGATGCGCCCGATCGTGGGGTTCGCGACCAGCGCCTGCAAGGTCTCTACGAAGCCGTCGCGCGACCAGAGCGCGCTTTCGCGATCATAGGCATAGTCGAGCAGCTTGCCGCCCGAAGGCCAGGTGAAGAGCGCCGTGCGCCCCTGGAACTTGAGCGAATGCGAAAGCTGCCCGGCGCTGCGGGCGGCGGACTCGAAGGTCTCGTTGTAGCCATGGACATAGAGCAGCACATCGCCGCCATTCGCCGCATTCGAGAACACACGCGCGGCATCGGTCGTGGTTTCGCGTTCGATCCCGAGGACCGCCCAGTCGCCGCTCACCGCCGAGGAGACACGCCCTGCGATGCCGCGCCCCGGCGGCGAGAGCCTCGCCACCGCAAAGGTCAGCGGCCCGCGATCCGACCCGAAATAGGGCGCCACGTTGCCGACAGACCGACGCGTCGTCATCACCAGCAGGGCCGGATCCTTGCCGAGCGCCGACAAATCCGCCCGCTCCGGCACGGAGAAGGGCGAGACGGTCGCCTCGCTTTGCGCGCAGGCCGTGAGCCCGAGCGGAAGGAGCGAGGCGAAGGCCAGAGAGAAGCGTGAAAAGTCGCGCCTTGTGACAGGCATGGGAGCGGATATCCGGGACAATCGAGAGGGGCCGATCTGGATGATCCGGTCTTAAGGACAGGCTAACGCGGCCAGAATGGGGCGAAACGCCGGGAAAACCCGAAATGCCGGCAGCCCGTGCCTCCACGGTCACATCCGCCCGTCATCGCCTCGTTGCCGGCGCTCCTCGCAAGGAGGGCTCGTGGCCCTCGGGCCCAGCCGACGAGGCGTCAGCGGCCGCCGGAGATGATCGTGACGGGCGCCGTCACCACCAGCCCGACGGTCGAGCCGACCGTGCCGACCACCCCGCCGGCGATGTCGCCCAGACGGTCGCCCAGTTGCGGGCCGGCGAAGCCGATGCCCTTGTCCTGTCGCAACCTTTCGCCGATGAGCTGCACGACCTTCGGCGAGGAAGCGAACTTGGCGTGGTTCAGGCTGTCGCCCGAAGACACCTCCGAGAGGTCGATGATATGTACGCCAAGCTTCTCCAGCTCGGCGATCGTCGGCGCATCCTTGGTGGAGACAGCGCCCAGCCGGGTCTTGTCGCCGGCGAAGCGGCGGGAAAAATCGAGCGCCCGGTCATCGGCGGAGACGAAGACCGTCACCGGCCGCCGGATCACATTCATCAGGGTCTTGAATACGTCGAGATCGACATCGGGCGCGGCGAGCATCACGTCGCGCAGCTTGCCGCCGAAGGCGCCGTCGCCGCGTATCGCCGCCTGGCGCAAGGTTTCGAGCGTCAGGATCGTGCCCATCGAATGGGCGAGGATGTCCATCCGCCCCGGGCCGATATCCCGGGTGATGCCGCGTAGGTTCGCTTCGAGGAAGTCGCGCGAGTAATAGGCGCTTTCGCGGTCGTAGGGGTAGGCGAGGAGCTGGCCGCGCGAGGGCCAGGAGAACAGCACCGGCACGCCCTTGAAGCCGGAATCGTAGACGATCTGGGCGAAGCGATAGACGGCGTCGGCGAAATTGGTGTTGTAACCGTGGACGAAGACCAGCACATCGCGCTGGCCGGCCGGGCGGCGCATGATCTCCCGGCGGACATCGGCGACGACCGGCGCGAGATCAAGACGCTCGATATTGGTCGCGGTGAAATGCTTGGCCGGATCGCCCGGGCCGGAATCGGGGAGTTCGAGCTCGCCCGGCTTGTGGCTGCGCGGCACGGTGATCTCGAGCTTGGCGAAGGCCAGCTTCGGGGCGCGCTCGCCGTCGAAATAGACCGGCGCCGCCGAGGCTTCACGGGTGGTGGCGACGTAGATCTCGACCTTTCCGGCGATGTCCTGCCGGGGCGCCTGGCTCAGTTCCAGCACGCGCGGCGTGCCGCAGGCAGCCAGCATCAACGGCGCGAGCAACGCCAGAATCAAGACAGGAAGCCGCATCGCCACGCCGATCATCGCCTTGTCGTGTCACCGAACCGGCGAATGTTCAAGATGCGCATGTGACAGGGTCACGACGCGCGATGCGGCAAGGCGCCTTGCCGCCGGCTCCGCCGGCTTGCTAACTGGCGCGATGGTCGACCTCGCCTCCCGCATCGAAACGCTGGCCGACGCCATTCTGGCCGGCGAGCGCGCCGCACTGGCGCGCGCGATCACGCTCACCGAATCGCGGCGGGCCGACCATCGCGAGCAGGCCCGGGCGCTGATCCAGCGGCTGCTGCCCCAAACGGGCCGGGCCATCCGGGTCGGGATCACCGGTGTGCCCGGCGTCGGCAAGTCCACCGCCATCGACGCGCTCGGCAGCCAACTGACGGAGAAGGGCCACAAGGTCGCGGTGCTCGCGGTCGACCCCTCCTCGACCCGCACCGGCGGCTCGATCCTCGGCGACAAGACGCGGATGGCGCGGCTTTCCGTCGACCCGAACGCCTATATCCGCCCCTCCCCCTCCTCCGGCACGCTCGGCGGCGTCGCGGCCAAGACGCGCGAGACGATGCTGCTCTGCGAGGCGGCGGGCTTCGACGTCATCCTGGTCGAGACGGTCGGCGTCGGCCAGTCGGAGACGGCTGTCGCCGACCTCACCGATTTCTTCCTCGTGCTGATGCTGCCCAATGCCGGCGACGAATTGCAGGGCATCAAGAAAGGCATCGTCGAGCTCGCCGACATGATCGCGGTCAACAAGGCCGATGGCGCCGGCGCGACCGCGGCGCGGGCGGCTGCGGCGCAGTACAAGGCGGCGCTGCATATTCTCGCGCCGGCCTCGCCGCTCTGGTCGACTCCGGTCGTCACCATCTCCGGCCTGACCGGGGAAGGGCTCGATGCGCTCTGGAGCAAGATCGAGGACCATCATCACCGCTTCGAGGCAAAGGGGCTGATCACCGAGAGGCGCCGGCGGCAGGACGTGAAATGGATGTGGGCGATGGTGCAGGACCGGCTGCAAGCCAGGCTCCGGCACGATCCGGCGCTGAAGGCGCGCACGCCGGCACTCGAAGCGGCGGTCGCGGCGGGCGAGCTGGCGCCGACGCTCGCGGCCGACGAGATCGCCCAGGCCTTGGGATTGTGAGGGCGACATGCAGCGCATCGACCTGCTGGTCACCGGGTTCGGCCCGTTTCCGGGCGTCCGGGTCAATCCGACGACGCGACTTGCAGGCGCCATCGCCGCGCGGCTGCGGCATTCGGGCCTGCGCGTGCGCAGCCTCGTGCTCGAGACCAGCTATGCCGCCGGCCTGCCGGCACTTGCGCAGGAGATCGAGACGACCAGGCCAAGAGCGCTGCTGATGCTCGGCCTCGCCGCCCGCGCCCGCCATGTCCGGATCGAGCTTTTCGCACGCGGCCGCTCCAGCTCGCTCCATCCCGACGTCACCGGGCGCGCCGCCACCGGTGCCGCGACGGGCGGCCGCCCTGCCTTGCCTACGCGAACCACCGGGCGTCCCCAGGGCGCGCTCGCCCATCTGCGCCGGCATGCGATCGCCAGCCGGCCCTCGCCCTCGGCCGGGCGCTATCTCTGCGATGCCAGCTATGCCACCGCGTTGCGCCACGCCGCGATGGCGGGACGGCCCGTCTTGTTCGTGCATGTTCCCTGGCTGCGCCCGGCAGCCGGCAGCCGCCCAACCAAGCGCGTCGCGGGCTTTCGACCGCGGACGGAGGGATTGACCGCAGCGCTGGCGGCGATCGGACGCGATCTCGCGATCACAGGTCGCTGACGGTCCCGAAACGGCACAGCGGCGCTGGCACGGAGCTTGATCGAGGGAAGCGGCACAGGAGATGTCATGACCCTTTCCCGGCGCTGCCTCTTGGCTGGCGGCCTTCTCAGTCCCATCGCGGCGCATCTGCCCGCGCAGGCGCAGCAGCGCGGTGCCGCGCCGACGCCGCTCGGCCAGCTCGGCCTCGATGCCACGCAATTCGGCCTGCGTCCGGGCGCCACCGACGACCAGTCGCAGCGCCTTCGGGCCGCGCTTAGCGAGGCGGCCCGCCGTTCCGCCCCGCTGCTGCTGCCGCCCGGCCGCTATCGCGTCAGCCGGGTCGCCTTGCCCGAGGGCACGCGCCTGATCGGCGTATCGGAGGCGACAAGGCTGGTGACGGCCGATGGCGGGYCTGTCCTGACGGCGAGCAACATCTCCCGCGCAAGCCTTTCCGGCCTCGTGCTCGACGGGCTCGACATCCCCTCGCCGCAACGCTCCGCCCTGCTCGCGGCGGATGCCGTCGGCGAGATCGCGATTGCCGAACTCGCCTTCGCCAACGCCGGCTCCGTCGGCTTGACGCTGAACCGCTGCGGCGGGCGCATCACGGCGAGCAGCTTCCGCAAGATGCGCGACGCCGCGCTGTTCTCGCTGGATTCGCGCGGGCTGACGATCGACGGCAATGCCGTCGCCGATTGCGGCAATAACGGCATCCAGATCTGGCGCAGCGAGGCCGGAGACGACCGCTCGATCTTGCGCGGCAACCGCGTCGAGCGCATCCGAGCCGATGCTGGCGGCGACGGGCAGAACGGCAACGGCATCAGCCTCTATCGCGCGGGCGGCGTCATCATCGAAGGCAACCAGCTCCGCGACTGCGCCATGACCTTCATCCGCAACAATTCCGGTTCGGGCGTGCAGATCCTCGGCAATCAGGGGCGGCGCTGCGGGGAGGCCGGGCTCTATTCCGAATTCGCCTTCGAGGGCGCGATCATGGCGAACAACCTGATCGAGGATTGCGCGCAGGGCGCCAACATCACCAATCTCGACCATGGCGGGCGGCTCGCCGTCTTCGCCAACAACATCGTCCGCAACGCCCGGAAGGCGGTCGCGCCGAACGGCAAGGGGCCCGTCGGCGGCATCGGCGTCCATGTCGAGGCGGAAGCCGCCGTCACCGGCAACGTCATCGAGAACGCCAGCGAGACCGGCATCTCGCTGGGCTGGTCCTGGGGCATGCGCAATCTCGCCGCCACCGGCAACATCATCCGCAAGACCGGTATCGGCATCTCGATCTCGCTGGTGCCGAAGGAGCGCAATGCGCTGATCGCCAACAACCTCATCGCCGAGGCACGGAACGGCGCCGTGATCGGCAGCGAATACGGCAAGCCGGTCACCGGCGACCTGACGAAGGCTCCCGATGCGCGGGCGGCCGGCATCAGGGTCGAGAACAACGCGGTCAGTTAGGATCGCCGCCTTTTCGAAGGAACCCGGTTATCCCGGGTCTTCGCTTCGCTCCGCCCGGGACGACCCGCGCTTCCGTGGAAAAACGACCGGCCTTAGCCAGCCGGCGCCCTCACCCGGCCGACCTCGATGCCGTTCCAATTCTTCAGCACGGCCTCTCGCAGCGGCGCGAAGGCCACTTGCGTCGATTCATCCATCGGCAGGAAGCGACCGATCAGCGCCGCCAGCGCGACCTCGGCGGCACGCCCGGCGCCATCGTCGCATTTGAGCGCGATGCCATAGCCCAGCTCCGGCAGGGCCGCGCAGTAGACGCCCTCGGCCCCGGTCTTGGTGAAGGCACGCGCGCCGAGCAGGCTCATCAGCCTTGTGTCGAAACGGTCGGTGCCCGCCACCATGAAGGGATGCGCCGCCGCAGCGGCACGGATGCGGGCGGCTGCCCTGGCGCGCTCCGGGCCGAAGCCGTGACCGGTGCCGAGCCGGGCGAAGCCGAGCGCCAGCGCCTTGAGCGGCACGGCATAGGAGGGGATCGAGCAACCGTCGATGCCCATGCGGTCGCTGGAATGCTCGGCGCCGGTCACCTCTTCAAGGGCGCCGCGCACGGCCTGCTGGACCGCATGACCCTGCTTCACATAGCCGGCGGGATCCTCGTCCAGCGCGCAGGAGAGGCAGACGAAGCCGGCATGCTTGCCGGAGCAGTTGTTGTTGAGCGCGCTGGGCTCGGCGCCCGATTTGGCCAGGGCGCGCGCCGCAGCCTCGCCCATCGGCCAATGCGCGCCGCATTCGAGGCAGCCGGCATCGCGGCCGGCCTTCTTCAGCATGGCCAGCGAGGTCTCGGCGTGGAGCGGCTCGCCGGAATGCGAGGAGACGGCAAGCGCGATCTCCGCCTCGGTCAGCCCGCAGCGGTCGGCGGCGCCGCTCTCGATCAATGGCAGGCCCTGAATCGCCTTGACGGCCGAGCGCGGGAAGACGGGGCGCTCGACATCCCCGGCGGAGAACACCACGCCGCCCTCGGCATCAATGACGATCGCCGCACCGCGATGGCGCGATTCGACGGTGTTGCCGCGCGTGACTTCGGCGAGGACAGGGTTTTCCATGGCGACCTCCAGTGCCCAATCGATGGGCGCATCGCTTTTGCCGCCGGCCGCCCGGGCTGTCAAAAGCAGTGGCGAAAAAGCTTCGCTGCTGCCACGGTGCGAACCATGGACCAGACCATGACGCCCCCCGACTACGAAGCCGAATACAACAACCGCGCCCGGGTGCCCGAGCATCCCGGCATCATCGCCGGCTGGCAGGAAGACGCCGCCGCCTACCGCGCCACCGCGCTATGCGAGCTCGGCATCTCCTACGGCGCCGGCGAGCGCCAGCTCTACGATATCTTCAAGCCCGAGACGGTACGCGGCAACGCGCTCGTCATGTTCATCCATGGCGGCTACTGGCAGGCGCTCGACCGCAGCTTCTTCTCGCATATGGCGCGCGGGCTGAACCGGCTGGGCCTGCCCGTCGCCGTCGTCGGCTACGACCTCTGCCCGCAGGTCCATCTCGGCCATATCGTCTGGGAATTGCAGCAGGCGGCCGCCGCGCTGTGGCGACGCTTCGGCCTGCCGGTGGTCGCGACCGGGCATTCGGCGGGCGGCCATCTCTCGGCCTGCACGCTGGCGACCAACTGGCACAATGTCGGTTCCGACCTGCCCGACCGGCTGGTGCCGGCCGCCTATGGCATCTCGGGACTCTACAACCTGAAACCCCTGACCGAGACCAGCATCAACACCGCGCTCGGCCTCGACATGGAGGCGGCGGAGCGGGAGAGCCCGCTGTTCTGGCCAGCACCGTCGCGGCTGACGATGGACGCCGTCGTCGGCGGCGCGGAAAGCGACGAGTACCACAAGCAGAGCCGCCGCCTCGTCGATGTCTGGGGGCTGGAAGGCGTGCAGACGCGCTATGAGGAGATCGAAGGCGCGAACCATTTCACCGTCATCGACGGCCTCACCGACCCCGACAATCCGATGACGCGGCGGATCGCGGCGCTCGCCGGCGCTTGATCTCGGGGCACTGGGAGTTCTATCCAGTCCGCAGAGAGTTTCGGAGCGCGYGATGCAGACCTTCTTCGTCGAGATCAAATGCAAGCTCGGCAAGACCTATGAGGTCGCCAGCGAACTGGCCGATCGCGAGATCGCCTCCGAGATCTACTCGACCGCCGGCAATTACGACATCCTGGCCAAGTTCCACGTCGCGGCCGATGTCGATATCGGCCATTTCGTCGCGCAGAAGGTGCAGTCGATCCCCGAGATCGCCGACACCCACACGATCATCACCTTCAAGGCGTTCTGACCGGCCGGCGCCGACCCTGGATTTGTCTCTACGGCTTCGCGTTCCGACTCAGCAGGAAATTTGCTGAATCGATTCCACGTCTTGTGCGTGATCCCTCGCATACCGTCTCAACGGCTTGCCAAACTGATTCAAGCGACCCTTTCCACCGAAGGGCCGATGCGACCGGCACGGCCCTGGCTCCCGAAGCACCGTTTCCCTCACGGAGAAGCTGCCAGCGGCATCCCGGCGGCTTGACGGATGGGGGCTTTCGCGCGACCAGCATCCTTCGGACTGCAGGGACCATCGCGCCATGAAAAGCACGCTCTCCACAGATCTGCGCTCGGGCGCGCTCGTCTATCACCGCCAGCCGCGGCCCGGTAAGCTCGAGATCCAGGCGACCAAGCCGCTCGGCAACCAGCGCGACCTCGCACTCGCCTATTCGCCCGGCGTCGCCGCCGCCTGCGAGGCGATCGTCGACGATCCGTCGGAAGCGGCCGAGCTCACCTCGCGCCAGAACCTCGTCGCCGTCATCACCAACGGCACCGCCGTGCTCGGCCTCGGCGATATCGGSCCGCTSGCSTCSAAGCCGGTGATGGAGGGCAAGGCGGTCCTGTTCAAGAAATTCGCCGGSATCGACTGYTTCGACATCGAGGTCGASCAGAAGAACATCGAGAAATTCGTCGAKGTSGTYGCSGCGCTGGAACCGACCTTCGGCGGCATCAATCTCGAGGACATCAAGGGTCCGGAGTGCTTCGAGATCGAGGAGCAGCTCAAGGCCCGGATGAAGATCCCCGTCTTCCATGACGACCAGCACGGCACGGCGATCATCGTCGGCGCGGCGGTGCTGAACGGACTCGACCTCGCCGCCAAGAAGATCGCCGACGTCAAGATCGTCGTCTCGGGCGCCGGCGCGGCGGCGCTCGCCTGCACCAACCTGCTGGTGGAACTCGGCGCGCAGCGCAAGAACATCTGGATCACGGACCTGGAAGGCGTGGTCTATGAGGGCCGCAACACGCTGATGGACCGCTGGAAGGAGGTCTATGCGCAGAAGACCGACGCCCGCACGCTGAACGACGTCATCGGCGATGCCGACATCTTCCTCGGCCTCTCCGCCGCGGGCGTGCTGAAGCCGGAGATGGCCAAGCGCATGGCGCCGAAGCCGCTGATCCTGGCGCTCGCCAACCCCAATCCCGAGATCACGCCGGAGGATGCGCTGGCCGTGCGCCCCGATGCGATGATCTGCACCGGCCGCTCGGACTATCCGAACCAGGTCAACAATGTCCTGTGCTTCCCSTAYATCTTCCGCGGCGCGCTCGACGTGCAGGCGACGACGATCAACGAAGCGATGAAGCTCGCGGCCGTGCGCGCTATCGCCGCGCTCGCCCGCGAGGCGTCCTCGGATGTGGCTGCACGCGCCTATGGCGGGGAGACCTCGACCTTCGGCGCGACATCGCTGATCCCGAATCCCTTCGATCCGCGCCTGATCATGCGCATCGCCCCGGCCGTGGCCGAAGCCGCCATGGCGACGGGCGTCGCGCGCAAGCCGCTGGTCGACATCGAGGCCTATCGCGAGCAGCTCTCGCGCTTCGTCTTCCGCTCGGGCTTCCTGATGAAGCCGCTGTTCCAGCAGGCCAAGGCCGACCCCAAGCGCGTGATCTATGCCGAGGGCGAGGATGAGCGCGTGCTCCGCGCCGCCCAGGTCGCGCTGGAGGAAGGGCTCGCCATCCCGATCCTGATCGGCCGCCCCAGCGTGATCGAGACGCGCATCCAGCGCTTCGGCCTGTCGCTGAAGCCCGGCGTCGATTTCGAGATCGTGAACCCGGAGGACGATCCGCGCTATCGCGACTACGTCCAGACCTATCTCGACATCGCCGGCCGGCGCGGCATCACGCCCGATGCGGCGCGCGCGCTGGTGCGCACCAACAACACCGTGATCGCGGCGCTGGCCGTGGCGCGCGGCGAGGCGGATGCGATGATCAGCGGCCTCGAAGGCCGGTTCATGTCGCGACTGCGGCACATCAAGGACATCATAGGGCTGGCGCCGGGTGTCTGCGACCTCGCGGCGATGACGCTGATCATCACCAACAAGGGCGCCTTCTTCCTCGGCGACACCCATGTGAAGCACGATCCGACGGCGGAGGAGATCGCCGACATGACCGTGCTGGCGGCGAGCCATGTCCAGCGCTTCGGCCTGGAGCCGAAGATCGCGCTACTGTCGCATTCCGATTTCGGCGCCGCCGACACGCCGAGCTCGCTCAAGATGCGCAAGGCGCTGAAGCTGATCCGCGAGCGCGCGCCCAACCTCGAATGCGACGGCGAGATGGAGGCCGACACCGCGCTGGTGCCGATGATCCGCGAGCGCGTCCTGCCTTCCTCGACGCTGAAGGACGTGGCCAACGTCCTGATCTTCCCCAATCTCGACGCGGCGAACATCTCCTATCAGTTCGCCAAGGTGATGGCGGACGCACTGCCGGTCGGGCCGATCCTGATGGGCACGGCGAAGCCCGCGCATATCCTSACCGGYTCGGTCACCGCRCGCGGCGTCGTCAACATGACGGCCGTGGCSGTGGTCGAGGCGCAGGAGCGCGCGGCCGCGGTAGCCGCCACTCCCTAGCAGACACCGGATCGGCTGGAGCTGTCGGGCATGGTAGCCACTATCGGAGCCGCACTCCGGTCAGGAGCGCTTGCGCTCGCGGGCGCCTTCTGGCTGGCGGCGACGATGCCGGCAGGCGCGCAGGAGCCGTTTCGCGAGGATAACGGCTTTCTCCGGGCCCGCATCGACGGCCGCGAGATCCGTCTGGAGTCGCTGATCATCCGCCCTGAGGGGATCGAGGGCCGGCTGCCGCTCGCACTGATCACGCACGGCAAATCGGCGACGGGTTCCCGGATGGGCGACCTGCACGCCGTCCAATATAAGTCGATCGCGCGGGATCTCGCCCGCCGTGGCTGGATGGCCGCTATCGTCATCCGCCGCGGCTTCGGCCAATCGGACGGCCCCTTTTCCGGTGAAGGGGCGGGCTGCGGATTACCCGATATGACGGGGCGTTTCGACAGCGAGGCGAAGGAGCTCGAGGCGGCGCTCGAGACGCTGCGAGAACGCCCCGATGTCGATCCCGATCGGATCATCGCACTCGGCGAATCCGCCGGCGGCGCGGCGATCATGGCGCTGGCCCAACGCAAGCCCCCAGGCCTGAAGGCGGTGATCAACGTCGCCGGCGGCCTGAACTTCGACGAATGCGTCGAGAAAGGCCGCGACGCGCTCGTCGAGACCGTCCGGCACTGGCCCTGGCAGGAGACCGTGCCGCAGCTCTGGGTCTATGCCGCCAACGACGAACTCTTCCCGCCACCCCTCGTCGACCGCATGCGCGCCGCTGCGCTCGACCGTGGCGGGAACGTGCGCCTGATCACGCTGCCGGAGATCAAGCCAGGCGGCCATGCGATTCTCCAGAACAACCAGGCCCGTTTCGCCTGGCTTCGGGAGATGGATGCCTCGCTTCGCGCATGGAAGCTGCCGACGCTGCCTACCGGGCGTCCGCAAGCGGAATTCGAGCGCCTCGGCCTCGAAAAGGGCGCCCGCACATTCGAGGATTACTTCAGCGCGCCCGGCGACAAGGCGATGGCTTTCAGCAAGGCCAGCAAAACATTCAACTACCGGTACGGCGAGAAAGATCTGGAGCAGGCGCGCCAGACCGCACTGACCGCATGCCGCAAGAAGGCCGAGGATTGCGCCGTCGTCTTCGAGAACAATCGCGCCACCGGAGCGCGCTGACGACGCGGGGGTCTCCTTCCCGCTTGGCAGGCGGGACGCGTCGCGTTCTAATCTCCTGAGTCGGGCAGCGCTCGCGCCGGTGCCCGGCGCCAGGGGAGGCTGATTTGCTCGACGTCACCCGCCGCCACGCTCCCTTCGCCTTCGCCGCCCTGCTCGCGACTTTACGGGCCGCGGCAGCGCAAGGGTCGGTGATCTTCCACCGCGGCAATGACGGCGACCCGGAAACGCTCGATCCGCACCGGACCTCGACCGTGGCGGAAGCGCATCTGCTGCGCGACCTGCGCGAAGGCCTCGTCATCCACAACATGAGGGGCGAGGTCGTGCCCGGCGTCGCCGAGAGCTGGACGGCCAGTGCCGATGGCAAGCTCTGGCGCTTCAGCCTGCGGGCCAACGCGAAATGGTCGAACGGCGACCCGCTCAGAGCGAGCGACTTCGTCTATTCGTTCAAGCGGATCGTCGACCCCGAGACCGGCGCCAAATACGCCAACCTGCTCTATCCGATCCGCAAGGCCGAGGCGATCCACAAGGCAGCTATAGGCTCATCGCTCGACGAACTCGGCGTACGGGCGCCGGACGAGCGGACGCTGGAGATCGAGCTGGAGCGACCGACGCCCTATCTGCTCGAGCTCCTGACCCATCAGAGCGCCCTGCCGGTCCATCCGGCGACGGCCGCGAAGGCCGGGCTCGCTCCGGCCGATCCGCGAAGCTGGGTCACGAACGGCGCCTATAGGCTCAAGGAATTCATCCCGAACTCGCATATCCGGCTCGACCGCAATCCGCATTTCCACGACGCGGCGGGTGTGAAGATCGATACGGTGATCTTCTATCCGGCGCCTGACCTCATCGCGGCGGCGCGGCGCTTCCAGGCCGGCGAGCTGCAATTGACGACCGACATCCCGGCCGAGCAATTCAAGGAACTGCGCCGCAAGCTCGGCGAGCAGGTGCGGATCGGCCCCTATCTCGCGACCTATTTCCTGATCATCAACACGGCCAAGCAGCCTTTCGACGACCCTCGCGTCAGGCGGGCGCTTTCCCTCCAGATCGACCGGGATTTCATCGCCGACCGGATCTGGGGCGGCACGATGCTGCCGGCCTATGGCGTGATCCCGCCCCATATCGGCAATTACGGTGAGCGGGCTGAGATGGATTTCCGCTACGCATCGGTGCTCGAACGCGAGGACGAGGCGAAGCAGCTCCTCGCCGCGGCCGGGTTCGGCAACGGCGTGCCGCTCCATATCGAATTGCGCTTCAACACCACCGACAACAACCGGCACACCGCCGAGGCGATCGCGGAGCAATGGCACGCCATCGGCGTCGAGACGCGCTTCGTCGAGACGGATTTCCGCACGCATTTCGCCTATCTGCGCGACGGCGGCGATTTCGACGTCGCCCGCTATGGCTGGATCGGCGACTATTCCGACCCGCAGAACTTCCTGTTCCTATTCCAGAGCGACAATGCCGGCTTCAACATCGGCAAATACGCCAATCCCCGCTTCGACGCGCTGATGAAGCTCGCCGCCGACGAACTCGACATCGCCAGGCGTGCCGCGATCCTGCGCGAGGCCGACAGCATCGTCACCACCGAGCAGCCCTGGATTCCGGTGCTGCACTATTCGACGAAGAATCTCGTCTCGCCGAAGCTCGCCGGCTTCGGGCAGAACCTGCGCGGCGCGATCCCGACACGGTTTCTGAGCCTGAAAGCCTGAGCCTGCGCCCTGCAAGCGGCGCCGGGCGGCAATCCGCCCTTATCGCTCGCGCCCGGCTCGCGGTTTCGCTAGGAAGGAACGGCTTTCCGTCCCCCTAGCAGAGTCCGCATTCCATGAGCCGCATCGTCTATGTCAACGGCGCCTATCTTCCCGAGGAAGAGGCAAAGATCTCCATCTTCGATCGCGGCTTCATCTTCGGCGACGGCATCTACGAGGTCTCGGCCGTGATCGGCGGCAAGCTGGTCGATTGCGAGGCGCATCTCACCCGTCTCGAACGCTCTTGCGGCGAGATCCAGCTTGCCTTGCCCTGGTCGAAGGCCGATCTGGTCGCGATCCATGAAGAGCTGATCAAGCGCAACGGCCTCGACGAAGGCAGCATCTACCTGCAGGTCTCGCGCGGCGCGGCCGATCGCGACTTCCCGTTCCCGAAGGACACCCAGCCGACGCTGGTGATGTTCACTCAGGCCCGCAATTTCGTGAACGCGCCGGCGGTGAAGACCGGCATCAAGGTCGTCTCGACGCCGGACCTGCGCTGGGTCCGCCGCGACATCAAGAGCGTGAACCTGCTCGCGCCGGTGCTGGCCAAGCAGATCGCCGCCGAGGCCGGCGCGCAGGAAGCCTGGATGATCGAGGACGGCGTGGTGACGGAAGGCGCCTCCTCCACCGCCTGGATCGTCAAGGGCAAGACCCTGATCTCGCGCCCGCTCTCGCACAAGGTCCTGCCCGGCATCACCCGCAAGGCGGTGCTGGCCTTCATCGCCGAATCCGGCTTCACCTTCGAGGAGCGCGAATTCACGCTCGCCGAGGCGCTCGACGCCGAGGAGGCCTTCATCACCTCGGCGACCAGCATGGTGATGCCGGTGAGCTCGATCGACGGCCACACCATCCACAATGGTGCGCCGGGCCCGACCACGCTGCGCCTGCGCGAGATCTATATCGACTTCGCCCGCAAGGGCGGCGTGCTGGGCTGAGCCCCCGCCGGGATCAAAAACCGCCGTCATTCCGGACAAGCCGCAATAGCGGCGCCGATCCGGAATCCATCATGGGACGCTGCGCTCTACGATGGATTCCGGGTCAAGCCCGGAATGACGGCGCGTTTCCGTGGCAAACAAGAGGCCGTCAGGCGCCGCCCGCGAATGACGCGCCCGCGACCAACTCTCCCATCACATAGGTCGCGGCAACGTTGCGCTCGTCGCCCAGCGTGACGAGGACAAAAAGCTCCTCCGCCAGATCGCGCACCGTTTCCATGCGATGCGCCATCGCCCGCGTCGCGCCCGTGTCGAGCACGACGACATCCGCCTCCCGGCCGGGCTCGAACGAGCCGATGAGATGGTCGAGGCCGAGCGCAGCCGCATTGCCGCGTGTGATGGCGTGCAGCGCCGCGAAAGCGGAGAGCGACTGCCCCTGCAACTGCAGCACCTTGTAGGCCTCGGCCATCGTCCGGAGCATCGAATAGSWGGTSCCGCCRCCRATATCGGTCGCGACCGCCACCTTCACCCCGCGCTGGCGGGCATGGACCCAGTCGAAGAGCCCCGAGCCGAGAAAAAGATTGGAGGTCGGGCAGAAGACCGCGACCGCGCCGGTCTCGGCGAAGGCCTGCCATTCGTTATGGGTCATATGGATGCAATGGCCCATCAGGCTTGTCGCGCCGAGCAGGCCGTGGCGCCGGTAGATGTCGGCGTAGTCGGCGGCTTCCGGGTAAAGCTCGCGGGCGAAGGCGATCTCAGCCCGGTTCTCGTCGATATGGGTCTGGACGTGGCAATCGGGATGCTCGGCCGCCAGCCGCCCTGCCGCCGCCAATTGCTCCGGCGTCGAGGTGATCGCGAAGCGCGGCGTGATCGCATAGAGTTGCCGGCCCTTGCCATGCCAGCGCGCGATCAGCGCCTTCGAGTCGCGATAGCCGCTCTCGGCCGTGTCGGTCAGCGCCTCCGGCGCGTTGCGGTCCATCATCACCTTGCCGGCGATCATGCGGGTGTTGCGCCGCTCGGACTCGACGAAGAAAGCCTCGGCCGATTGCGGGTGGACCGAGCAATAGACCGCCGCCGTGGTGGTGCCATTGGCCAGAAGCTCGTCGAGGAAGAAGCGCGAGAGCTTCTCGGCATGGCCCTGCTGGCTGAGCTTCTGCTCCTCGACGAAGGTGTATTTGTTCAGCCAATCCATCAGCTGCGCGCCGTAGGAGGCGACGACTTGCGTCTGCGGCATGTGGATGTGCGCGTCGATGAAGCCCGGCATGATCAGATGCGGGCGATGGTCGACGATCTCGGCATCGGCCGGCAGCGCCCGCAACAGCGCGCTTGCCTCGCCGGCCGCCTTGACCAGCCCGTTCTCGATGACGAGCAAACCGTCCTCGACGAAGCGATACGCCGCCTCACCCGCAACCTCCGGATCGCCGACAAACCAGAGCAGACGACCGCGCAAGGCACGGATGACAGGAGATGCGGTCACAATCGGCGGCTCCGGCTTAAATTCACATCACATCTGCACCAAATCAAAGCTTCCGGCCAAGCACGGATCGTGCCTAATCTGGAGGCATGAACTGGCTTTGCGAGTGGAGCGGGCAGGATGCGTGAACGCCTGCGCTTCCTCCTCGGTGACGAGCTTGTCGAGATCGATCGCTGCGATCCGACACTGACGGTGCTCGACTGGCTGCGCCTCGATAAGCGCATGACCGGCAGCAAGGAAGGCTGCGCCGAGGGCGACTGCGGCGCCTGCACCGTCGTCGTCGGCCGGCTCGACCGGGGGCGGCTGCGCTACGAGGCGGTGAATGCCTGCATCCGTTTCCTGCCGACGCTGGRTGGCTGCCAGCTCCTCACCGTCGAGCACCTCAAGGGCGATGACGGCAGCCTGCATCCGGTCCAGCAGGCGATGGTCGAATGCCACGGCTCGCAATGCGGCTTCTGCACGCCGGGTTTCGTGATGTCGCTCTTCGCGCTCAGGCTGAACGAGGCGGAGCCCGATGTCGCGCGCATCGAGGATGCGCTCGCCGGTAATCTCTGCCGCTGCACCGGCTATGAGCCGATCATCGCGGCCGGGCGGCGCATGGATGAGATCGCCCCGCGTGAGACGGATCGCTTCCTGCGCGAGCGCGAGGCCATCGCAGCGCGACTTGCAGCGCTGAACGATGCCGCGACGTTGGCTCTTGAAGGCGAAGGCGGGCGCTTTTACGCCCCCGCAACCGTTGAGGCACTCGCGGAACTCGTCGCGGCGCATCCGCAGGCGACACTCGTCGCCGGCGCGACCGATGTCGGCTTGTGGGTYACCAAGGCGATGAAGCGGCTCGATCCGGTGATCTATCTCGGGCGGATCGAGACTTTGCGCGAGATCACCGATGAAGGCGATCATTTGCGCTTCGGCGCGATGGCTGGTCATATCGACGTCCGAGCCGCGCTGGCTACCCTCTCGCCCCAACTCGACGAACTGATGCGCCGGTTCGGCGGCGAGCAGGTGCGCAATGCCGGCACGATCGGCGGTAATATCGCCAACGGTTCGCCGATCGGCGACCTGCCGCCGGCCCTGATCGCGCTCGATTCGACGCTGGTGCTGGCGCAGCGCGGCAGAGCCGGGGTCGAACGCCGCATTCTCCCGCTCGAAAGCTTCTTCCTCGACTATCGCAAGCAGGATCGCCGCCCTGCCGAATTCGTCGAGGCCGTGCTGGTGCCGAAGCTGGTGCCAGGCATGCTGTTCCATGCCTCGAAGGTGTCCAAACGCTTCGATGAGGACATCTCGGCCGTCTGCGGCGCCTTCCGGCTGACCCGGCATGCCGATGGCCCGATCAGCGAGGCGCGGCTGGCCTATGGCGGCATGGCCGGCATCCCGAAGCGGGCGGCTGCGGCAGAGGCGGCGCTCATCGGCCGCCCGTGGGACGAAGACGCCGTCGAGGCGGCCATCGCCGCCCTGCCCCGGGACTTCACGCCGCTCAGCGACATGCGTGCCTCGGCGGACTATCGGCTCAAGATCGCCGGCAACCTGCTGCGGCGCTTCCTGATCGAGACGACACAGCCGCAAACCGAGACACGCGTCGCCGGCCTGCTCGCGGAGGCCGCCCATGGCTGACGCCCGCCGCAAGCTCGACATCGTCCCCGAGACCGGGCCGGTCGGCAGTGCCCGCATCCACGACTCCGCACCCAAGCATGTCGCCGGCGAGGCCTTCTACATCGACGACATCGCCGCGCCGGAAGGCCTGCTTCACGCCTATCTCGGCCTGAGCGGGATCGCCAATGGGCAGCTCACCTCGCTCGATCTCGATGCGGTGCGTGCCGCGCCCGGCGTCGTTTCGGTGCTGACGGCGGCCGATATTCCCGGCGCCAACGACATCTCCTCAACGCATCGCCATGACGAGCCGGTCTTCGCGACCGATCGGATCCTGTTCCACGGCCAGCCCCTCTTCGCAGTGGTGGCTGAGACGCGCGAGCAGGGACGTCTGGCCGCAGCGCTGGCCAAGGCCGAGTACACCGAAGAGGCCCCCCTCCTCGACATCGCCGCCGCGCGTGCGGCCGGCGGCAGGCTCGTCACCGACCCGCTCAAGCTCGAACGCGGCGATGTCGCGACGGCCATGGCCGCGAGCCCGCGCCGGCTCAAAGGTACGATGGCGATCGGCGGGCAGGAGCATTTCTATCTCGAAAGCCAGATCGCGCTCGCCATCCCCGGCGAGGACGAGGACATGGCCGTGCTCGTCTCGACCCAGCATCCGAGCGAGGTCCAGCACATGGTCGCCGCCGTGCTCGGCGTCGGCTCGCATGCGGTCACCGTCGAGGTGCGGCGCATGGGAGGCGGTTTCGGCGGCAAGGAGACGCAGGCCAATCTCTTCGCCTGCGTCGCGGCGCTCTGCGCCCGCAAGCTGAAGCGTCCGGTGAAGCTCAGGCCCGATCGCGACGACGACATGGCGATCACCGGCAAGCGCCACGACTTCGTCTGCGACTATGAGATTGGCTTCGACGACGAGGGCCGCATCCATGCGCTCGACGCCGTCTATGCGGCGCGCTGCGGTTGGAACGCCGATCTGTCGGGGCCGGTGACCGACCGCGCCCTGTTCCACATGGACAATTGCTATTTCTACCCGGCGGTGCGCGCCCGCTCCGAGCCGCTGTTCACCAACACCTGCTCGAACACCGCCTTCCGGGGCTTCGGCGGTCCGCAAGGCATGGTCGGCGCCGAGCGCTTCATCGAGGAGGTCGCCTATGCCACCGGGCTCGACCCGTTGGAGGTGCGCCGGCGCAATCTCTATGGCGAGACCGAGCGCAATATCACGCCCTATCACCAGACGGTCGAGGACAATATCGCAGCCGAGGTAATCGCAGAACTGGAGCGGCGCTCAGACTATCAGGCACGCAAGGCGGCGATCCGGGAGGCCAATGCAAAAAGCCCCATCGTCAAGCGCGGCATCGCGCTGACGCCGGTGAAATTCGGCATCTCCTTCACCGCGACCTGGTTCAACCAGGCCGGCGCGCTGGTGCATGTCTACACCGACGGCACGGTCGCGCTGAACCACGGCGGCACCGAGATGGGGCAAGGGCTCTATATCAAGGTGGCGCAGGTGGTGGCGCAGGCCTTCGGCATCGGGCTCGACCAGATCAAGATCACCGCGACGACCACCGGCAAGGTGCCGAATACCTCGGCCACCGCCGCCTCCTCCGGCTCCGACCTCAACGGCATGGCGGCGCTCGATGCCTGCGAGACGATCAAGAAGCGATTGGCGGAGTTTGCCGCGAAACACTGGCGGGTCGAGGCGGAGGACATCGCCTTCCTGCCGGGCCGCGTGAAGGTTGGCCCCCGCGAGATCGCCTTCAGGGACCTGATCGCGGCCGCCTATATGGCCCGCGTCCAGCTCTCCGCGACCGGCTTTTACGCGACGCCCAAAATCCACTGGGACCGCAAGGCCGGACGCGGCCACCCGTTCTACTATTTCGCCTATGGCGCGGCGGCGGCCGAGGTCGCGATCGACACGCTGACCGGCGAGTACAGGGTCGAGCGGGTCGATATCCTGCATGATTGCGGGCAATCGCTGAACCCCGCGATCGACAAGGGCCAGATCGAGGGCGGCTTCGTGCAGGGCATGGGCTGGCTGACGACCGAAGAGCTGGTCTGGGATAAAAAAGGCCGGCTCTGGACCCATGCGCCGTCCACTTACAAGATTCCCGTCGCCTCCGACCGGCCGCGCATCTTCAACGTGCATTTGCTGGAGAACGCGCCGAACCGCGAGCCGACGATCCATCGCTCCAAGGCGGTGGGCGAACCGCCATTGATGCTGGCGATCTCAGTTCTGCATGCGCTGTCGGATGCGGTGGCGAGCATCGGGGACCATCGCATCTGTCCGCGCCTCGATGCGCCCGCGACACCGGAGCGCGTATTGGACGCGGTCGAGCGGGTCAGGGCGGAGGCCACGCGATGACCCTCGCCGCTTTCCTCACAGCCCATCAGCGCGACGGCATCGTTCTCGTCCGGATTGAGGCTGCGGAAGGCTCGACGCCGCGCGAGGCCGGCGCCTGCATGGCCGTCAGCCCAGGTGCCATCGCCGGAACGATCGGTGGCGGGCAGCTTGAATTCCATTGCATCGACCTCGCCCGCCATATGTTGAGCGAGGCTTCGCCGGACCAGATCCTCGACATCCCGCTCGGCCCGCAGATGGGCCAGTGCTGCGGCGGGCGGGTGCGCGTGTCGCTGCACCGGCTCGTCGCCGCCGACATCGCGCTGATCGTCGCCCGCGAGAAGGCCGAGGTCGCAGCGAGACCGCCTGTCCTGATCTTCGGTGCGGGCCATACCGGCCGTGCGCTTGCCCGTGCGCTTGCCGCCCTACCCTTTACGGTGACGCTGATCGACGACCGCGACGACGTCATGAGCGGGCTGCCGGCGGCCGTCACCTGCATCCGCATGGCCGATCCGGTCGATGCGGTCGCGGACGCTCCGGCAAACGCCGCCTTCGTCGTCCTCTCGCACAGCCATGCGCTCGACTACCGGCTGACGGAGGCTGCGCTGGCGCGGGGTGATGCGGCCTATGTCGGCATGATCGGCTCCGCGACCAAGCGCGCCCGTTTCGAGGCGAGCTTCCTGCGCGCCGGCGGGCGGCGGGAGACACTTTCGCGCCTGACCTGCCCGATCGGCGGTTCGGATGTGGACGACAAGCGGCCGGAGGTGATCGCGGCCTTGACGGCAGCCGAGCTGGTGCGTTGCTTGCTTGGCCGCCGGGAGCCGGCGAAAGGGAGACGGTCGCGACATGAATCAGCCGCGTGAGCAGGATGTGCCGCCGCGGCTGGCGCTCGCCCATATCTCGAAGAGCTTTCCCGGCGTCAAAGCCAACGAGGACATCAGCCTGAGCGTCCAACCCGGCGAAATCCATGCCCTGCTCGGCGAGAACGGCGCGGGCAAGTCGACGCTGGTCAAGATCATCTACGGCGTGCAGCAGGCCGACGAGGGCACGATCAGCTGGAACGGCTCGCCGGTTGCGATCCCCTCGCCCAAGGCCGCGCGCAAGCTCGGCATCGGCATGGTCTTCCAGCATTTCTCGCTGTTCGACGCGATGACGGTGATCGAGAACATCGCGCTCGGGCTCGACGAAGCCGTCGATCGCGAAGAGCTCAAGAGCCAAGTCGCCGCGATCCTGCAATCCTATTCGCTGCCGCTCGATCCCGAGCGCGAGGTCCATACGCTCTCGGTCGGCGAGCGCCAGCGCATCGAAATCGTGCGCTGCCTGCTGCAGAAGCCGAAGCTCCTGATCATGGACGAGCCGACCTCGGTGCTGACGCCGCAGGAGGTCGAGCGCCTGTTCGCGACACTCAGACAGATCGCGGCGGAAGGCTGCTCGATCCTCTACATCTCGCACAAGCTGCACGAGATCAAAGCGCTCTGCGACAGCGCCACCATTTTGCGCGGCGGGCGCGTGGTCGCGACCTGCGATCCGAAGGTCGAGACGACCAGGCGGATGGCGGAACTGATGATCGGCGCGGAGCTGCGCAAGATCGAGCACGGCCAGACGAAGGAAGCCGGCGCGGTCAGACTCGCCGTCAGCGGGCTCTCGCTGCCGGGCGAGCCGCCTTTCGGCACCGATCTCAAGGGTGTCTCCTTCGAGGCGCGGGCGGGCGAAATCCTCGGCATCGCCGGCGTCGCCGGCAACGGCCAGGCGGAACTTCTGACGGCGCTCTCGGGCGAGCGGCTGGCTGCGGCGCCTGAGGCGATTCGGCTCGACGGCAGGGCCGTCGGGCTCGAAGGTGCCGGCGCGCGCCGGGCGCTCGGCCTCTCCTGCGTGCCGGAAGAGCGTAACGGCCATGCCGCCGTGCCGGATTTCTCGCTCGCCGACAACGGCGTCCTGACCGCGCGCCACCGGCTGCCGCTGGCACCGCACGGTTTCATCAGCCGCGGTGCCGTCGGCCGCTTCGCCGACAGCGTCATCAAGCTCTTCGATGTCCGGACCACCGGCAATGGCGCGCTCGCTCGCTCGCTCTCGGGCGGAAACCTCCAGAAATTCATCATGGGTCGCGAGATCGGCCAGCAGCCCGCCGTGCTCGTCGTGTCGCAGCCGACTTGGGGCGTCGATGCCGGTGCGGCCGCCGCGATCCGGCAGGAGCTCGTCGACCTCGCCGCAAAGGGCTCGGCCGTCGTGGTGATCTCGCAGGATCTCGACGAGTTGCTGGAGCTCGCCGACCGGCTCTGCGTCATCAACGAAGGCCGGCTCTCGGCGCCGCGCCCGGTTGCCAGCCTCGGCATCGACGAGATCGGCATGATGATGGGCGGAATTCACGGCGCTGGCGAGCAGGTGGGAGCGGCGCATGCTTGAATGGCGCCGCCGCCGCGAGCCGAGCCTGCCGATGCTGGTCTTGAGCCCCCTGATCGCGATCGGGCTGACGATGCTCACCGGCATGATCGTCTTCACCGCCATCGGCTATGACGGCTTCCATGCGGTCGAGAGCATCTTCCTGACGCCCTTCCTGGAGCCGCAGCGCTGGGCCGATATCGGGGTCAAGGGCGCACCACTCGTCATGATCGCGCTCGGGCTCGCCATCGGCTTCCGCGCCAATGTCTGGAATATCGGCGCCGAGGGGCAGTATGTCATGGGCGCCATCGCCGGCACCGGCGTCGCGCTGCTGACCTATGACATGACCGGATGGTGGATCCTGCCCGCCATGGTGCTGGCCGGCATCCTCGGCGGCATGGCCTGGGCCGCGATCCCTGCCCTTCTGCGCGTCAAGCTGCAGGTCAGCGAAATCCTGACCAGCCTGATGCTGACCTATGTCGCGGTGCAGTTCCTCTATTTCCTGGTGCGCGGACCGTGGAAGGACCCGGGCGGCTTCAATTTTCCGCAGACGCGCATGTTCACCGCCGACCAGACCTTGCCGACGGTGATCGAGGGCTCGCTGGTCCATCTCGGCATTCCCGTCGCATTGCTGCTGGCTGTCGTCGCCTGGCTACTGATGGAGAAGACCACGGCGGGCTATGCGGTAAAGGTCGTGGGCCTCGCGCCGGCCGCAGCCCGCCACGGCGGCTTCAGCGCGGCGCGCACGACCTGGGCGACGATGCTGCTCAGCGGCGGCCTCGCGGGACTGGCCGGGCTGTTCGAGGCGGCCGGACCGTTCGGCCGACGCTGATCGCGGCCTCGACGCCCTTGCTGCTGGCCTCGTTGGGCGAACTCGTCGCAGAGAAATCCGGCGTGCTCAATCTCGGCGTCGAGGGCATGATGCTATGCGGCGCGGTCGCCGGCTTCGCCGTCGCGTTCTCGAGCGGCAGCATGGCGCTGGGGCTGCTGGCCGCCATCCTTGCCGGTGTCGCCGCAGCGATGGTCTTCGCGGTGCTGGCGCTGTCGCTCACCGCCAATCAGGTCGCGACCGGGCTTGCGCTGACGATTTTCGGCATCGGCGCCTCCTCGCTGATCGGCGCCGGCTTCGTCGGGCGCACCGTGCAGCGGCTCGGGCCGATCTTCCCGGCGGCGCTGTCCGAACATCCCATCCTGCGCATCGTCTTCGGGCAGGACGTCGTCGTCTATCTCTCGCTCGCGCTGGTGGCCGGCGTGAGCTACTTCCTGCGCCGGACGCGGGCGGGGCTGATCCTGCGCGCGGTCGGCGAGAACGACGCTTCCGCACATGCCATCGGCTACCCGGTCGTCGCCATCCGCTATGCGGCGGTCGCCTTCGGAGGCGCCTTGGCGGGGCTGGGCGGGGCCTATTTCTCGCTGGCGCTGACGCCGATGTGGGCCGAACGATTGACCGCGGGGCGTGGCTGGATCGCGCTGGCGCTCGTCGTCTTCTCGGCCTGGAAGCCGGGCCGGCTGCTGCTCGGCGCCTATCTCTTCGGCGCGGTGATGACGCTGGAGCTGCAGGCCAAGGCCGCCGGCGTGAGCTGGCTCGCGCCGGAGGTGCTGGCGATGGCCCCCTACCTTGCGACCATTGCAGTTCTGACCATGATGTCGCTAGGACGAAAGACCGGCCGGCTCGACGCACCGGCCTGCCTCGGCAAACCTTTCACGGCGTCCTGACGCCGCAACCGACAACGGGGAGTTCATAGGACCATGACCAGCATCATCACCCGCCGCCGGCTGACCTTCGGCGCCGCCGCGGCCTCGACGCTACCGCTGTTGGGCCGTGGCGCCTCGGCGCAGGCCCCGCTCGGCGTGGGCTTCGTTTATGTCGGCCCCATCGGCGACCATGGCTATACCTGGACGCATGATCAGGGCCGGCTCGCGATCGAGAAGGAATATGGCTCGAAGATCAAGACGAGCTTCCTCGAGAACGTCGCCGAAGGCCCGGATGCCGCCCGCGCCATCCGCCAGCTCGCCCAGGCCGGCAACCAGCTGATCTTCTCGACCTCCTTCGGCTTCATGAACCCGACGATCCAGGTCGCCAAGCAGTTCCCGAAGATCCATTTCGAGCACGCCACCGGCTATATGCGCGCCGAAAACGTCGCGACCTATGATGCGCGCTTCTATGAGGGCCGCGCCGTGATCGGCACCATCGCTGGCCACATGTCGAAGACCGGCCAGGCGGGCTATGTCGCCTCCTTCCCGATCCCCGAGGTGGTGATGGGCATCAACGCCTTCCATCTGGCGGCGCGCAAGGTGAACCCGAACTTCAAGACCAAGGTCGTCTGGTGCTCGACCTGGTACGACCCGGCCAAGGAAGCCGACGCCGCCAAGGCGCTGATCGACCAGGGCGCCGACATGATCACCCAGCACACCGACTCGGCGGCGCCGCTCCAGGCGGCCGAGCAGCGCGGCGTCTACGCCTTCGGCCAGGCCTCGGACATGAAGGCCTTCGCGCCCAAGGCGCATCTCTCGGCCATCGTCGACGACTGGTCGGGCTACTACATCAAGCGCGTCAAGGACGTGATGGACGGCACCTGGAAGAGCGGCGCGGTCTGGGGCGGCATCAAGGACGGCTTCGTCAAGCTCGCGCCCTATAACGACGCGATCACGCCGGCTGCCCGCGCAGCTGCCGAC
>NZ_JBFRDQ010000040.1:0-25609 GCF_052113865.1 Allobosea sp. TAB14
GCGTGGTGCGGCGTGATCGATACGGGGTAGGGCATGCGGGCTTTCTTGCTGGTGGTGACCGCGGCGGCGGTGGCGCTGCTGGTTTCCCAACTGGCACGCCGACCGTTTCGCAGCGCTGAAGCGTTGCCGGCTGGAACGCAGAATCTAGAGCAACCCGGCCCGTCGCGCATCCGTATCGGTGGGCGCGAGCGCATGGTGCAACTCGATGCCCTGCTGCGCTACGGCGCAACGGCCGAGAACATTCTCTGCCGGCCGCAAGATGGTACGACGCCCGACGAATGGCGCCGCGTGTCCTGCGGCGGCAAGGCCGAACAGGATGACGACGAAGCCCAGTCACGCGGCGATGCCGCAATGCTGGAGGCTGCCACCATCTTGCGCCAGGCGGAGAAGCGACCGCTTGCCGAGCGTGAGCGGCTGGTGCGCGACGCCAACGGTTTCGTCCTGCTGGCGCTGCGCAGCGATGCCTTCGAGACGCGGCCGGTGCCACCGGTCCATGTCTATGAGGATCTCGCCGACCAGTCCGATGATGGGCGGCTGCACGATATCGCGTCCGAGCTCTGGCTGGTTACAGCAGCCTTCTGCCCCGATGGCGAACGGCAATGCCGCCTCTCCAATCTGCGTCAGTCCGGCCGCAGCCTCGTCAATGCCGGGCGATGGTTCAACGACACGGTGCGGCTGCGCCTGGCCGCCGAGCGATTGCGCGAGGTGCTCCGGGAACAGGGGAACGATATCGATCCGGATGAGCGCTTTTCGCTGGCGAACGATATCGGCAACGCCTTCAGCTATGCCTCGGCTTTCGCACCGGCGGGCGAGCGATTGCCGCTGATCGACGAGGCGATTGTCGCCTATGAGGCGGAACTCGCTCAGGCGGACGCCAAGGCACCGTCCTTCGATTCCGGCAGGCTCTGGCAGAACCTCGGAGCGGCCTATGTCGATCGCGGTGCGATCAGCAACAGCAAGAAAGATTTCGAGCGTGGCATTGCCTTCTACGAGAAGAGCCTGCCGCTCTTCGACCGCTCTCGCTTCCGACAATCATGGGCGCGTGCGAAGTCGAATCTGGGAGCGGCGCGTAGTCGAATGGCGCTCGCGGAAAACGATCTGGCACTGCACGACGAGGCCTTGCGCGACCAGGAGGACTCGATCGCCGCCTTCGAGGAAGGCCAGGAGAAGCTCGATGCCGATTATGGGCGCTACCGGCTGGCGAAAAGCCTCGATGCCAAGGCGCGTAGCGCCAATGCGCTCGCCAAGCAGCTCGGGGATGGAGAAGAAGGGCGGCACGCCGATCTGGAGAAGACCGCGAAGCTATGTCGCGATGAGGCGCTCAAGCTGCTGGAGCGGGCCGGGGAAGCGTTTCGCCGCTCCGGCTCGCGGGATTATCTGGCCTGGGTCGAGCGCCTGACGGTCGAGATCAGGAGCGCGACGCCGGGGCCGTGAGCGCGCGGCTCAGCGCAGCTCGGCGCAGAAGCGCTGGATGCGGCGGCAGGCCTCTTCCAGCTTCTCGTCCGACGTCGCGTAGGAGATGCGGAAGTTGGGGCCCAGCCCGAAGGAGGAGCCGTGCACGGCCGCGACGGCTTCCGTCTCGAGCAGGCCCAGCACGAGGTCCTCGTCCGTCTCGACCTTCTTGCCGTTCGGCATGGTCTTGCCGATCAGCTCCGAGCAGTCGGGATAGACGTAGAAGGCGCCTTCCGGCATCGGGCACTTCAGGCCGCGGGTCTGGTTCAGCATGGAGACGACGAKGTCGCGGCGACGCTCGAAGGCCTTCTTGAACACCGGCAGATGGTCCTGCGTGCCGTCGAGAGCCTCGACGGCAGCCCATTGCGAGATCGCCGAGGTGCCCGAGGTCTGCTGGCCCTGGACCATGTCCATGGCGTTGATCAGGTGCTGCGGGCCGGCCGCGTAGCCGATGCGCCAGCCGGTCATCGCATAGGCCTTGGAGACGCCGTTCATGGTGAGCGTGCGCTCATAGAGCGCTGGCTCGATCTGCGCCGGGGTGACGAATTTGAAGTCGCCATAGACGAGATGCTCGTACATGTCGTCCGTCAGGATCCAGACATGGGGATGGCGCATCAGCACGTCGGTGAGCTTCTTCAGCTCCTCATGGGTGTAGGCGGCGCCCGAGGGGTTCGAAGGCGAGTTCAGGATCACCCATTTGGTCTTCGGGGTGATGGCCTTCTCCAGGGCTTCCGGCTGGAGCTTGAAATTGTCCTTCAGATAGGTCTGGGCGAAGGTCGCGGTGCCGCCGCAGAGCGCGACGATCTCGGGATAGGTCACCCAATAGGGCGAGACGCAGATGACCTCGTCGCCCGGGTTCAGCGTGGCGAGCAGGGCATTGTAGATGACATGCTTGCCGCCGGTGCCGACGATSGTCTGGCTCGGCTTGTAGTCGAGGCCGTTCTCGCGCTTGAACTTGCGGGCCACGGCCTCGCGCAGCTGCGGAATGCCGGCGACGGGGGTGTACTTGGTCTCGCCGCGGCGGATCGCGGCGATGGCCGCCTCCTTGATATTGTCCGGCGTGTCGAAATCGGGCTCGCCCACGGAGAGCGAGATCACGTCCTTGCCCTGGGCTTTCAGATCGCGGGCCTTCTGCGTGATCGTGATGGTCGCAGACGGCTTCACGCGCTTCAGGGCTTCGGCAAGAAAGGCCATGGGACTGATCTCCGGAGGAGCGGGAGGATGAGCGCCCGGCAGGGCGCGCGCGTGGTTTATGACTCGGCGGCGATGATCGCAAGCGCAACTGCTTGATGTTTTGCAGAAGCGTCATGAATTGTGAGCCGTTTGCCCTTGCAGGTCGGGTATGCGAAGCCCGGCTCATGACGAGCCCTGCCGAACCGATCGCTGTTTATGTCGATGCCGATGCCTGTCCGGTGAAGGACGAGGTCTATCGCGTTGCCGGCCGCCATGGCCTGCACGTCTTCGTCGTCGCCAACAGCTTCCTCAACGTGCCGCGCGAGCCCTGGATCGAGCGCGTCACCGTTCCCGGCAATTTCGATGCTGCCGATGACTGGATCGCGGAACGCGTCTCACGGGGGGCGATCGTGATCACCGCCGATATTCCGCTCGCCGATCGCTGCATCAAGGCCGGCGCCGAGGTCATTGGGCCGACCGGCAAGCCGTTCACCGAGGCCTCGATCGGCATGGCGCTGGCGACCCGCGACATGATGGAGGATCTGCGCGCCATGGGCGTGGCGGGTGGCGGGCCGAAGCCCTTCTCGCAAAAGGACCGTTCCGCCTTCCTGCAGGCGCTCGACCTCGCCATCCAGCGGCTGAAGCGGGCCGGTTTCGGTGCGGGGCAGCCATGACATCCGTGCTGCTGGACGCATGCGGCCTTTGTCCCTAAATCTCCCGGCCAATCAGCACCGCCATTCAGACGGGCTCCCGGGAGGATATCCATGTCGTTGACCCGCCGCTCCACTCTCGGCCTGATGGCCGGCGCCGTTTTTGCTCCGTCCGTCGTCCGGGCCGAGAGCTTCCCGAGCAAGGTCGTCACCATCATCGTGCCCTATCCGGCGGGCGGCCCGACCGACGCGATTGCGCGCTTCGTCGCGCAGGATCTCTCCATCGCCTTCGGCCACAATGTCGTGGTCGACAACCGGGCCGGCGCCTCCGGGGCTGTCGGCACCCGTGCCGTCGCCCATGCGCCGGCCGATGGCTACACCATCGTCTTCGGCAACAACCAGACGCATGGCAACAACATGTTCCTGCTGAAGGACCCCGGCTACGACGCGGTGAAGGATTTCGCGCCGCTCGCCGGCGTCGGCGCCTTCGAGCACGCCTTCGTCGTCCGCAACGACCTGCCTGCCAAGAACATCCAGGAACTGATCGCACTGGCGAAGGCCGAGCCGGRCAAGCTSAAYTAYGGCTCSACCGGCGTCGGCTCCGGCTCGCATCTGGCGATGGAGCTGTTCATGCAGCGCACCGGCATCAAGATGACGCATGTGCCCTTCCGCGGCGCGGCGCCGCTGGTGCAGGAGATCGTCGGCGGGCGCATCGACATCGCCAATTCGACGCTGCCGAGCGTGCTCGAGCAGATCAATGCCGGCACCCTGCGCGCGCTCGCCATCGCAAGCCCCGAGCGCAACCCGCAGGCGAAGGCCATCCCGACGCTGCGCGAGCAGGGCGTGAGCAATGCCGATGCCGATTCCTGGGCCGCCTTCTTCGCGCCGGCGAAGACGCCCCAGCCGGAGCTCGACGTGCTCTCCAAGGCGATCATCGCCTCGCTCAACAAGCCGGCGACACGCGACGCCATCGTCAAGCTCGGCTTCACGCTTAATGTGCGCGATCCGGAAGCATTCAAGCCCCGGCTTCTCCAGGAAATCGCGAGCTGGAAGCAGATCATCGCTGAAGCCGGCGTGAAGGCGGAATAGGCTCCGTCCGCCGCTCGCCGGCCGGTCCCTCACGTCGTCGTGAGCTTGCCGCAACGCCTTGGCGGATCGCTGCGTTGCCCTCTATCTCAGGCGAAGCGATGAGCGGAGGGAAGCTATGCGGCGGCTCGGGATGGCTTTGGGACTGGGGGCGGGGCTTGCGCTTGCCGGCGTGATCGCTCCCGCGAGCGCACAGAAGCGATTTCCCTCGAGCGCCGGCGAGCTTGCGGTCGAAACCGTCGCAGGTGGGCTGGAGCACCCGTGGGGTCTCGCCTTCCTGCCGGACGGACGCATGCTGGTGACGGAGCGGCCGGGCCGGCTCAGGATCGTCGATGCCAAGGGCGAGCTGTCGCGGCCCCTCTCCGGCATCCCGAGCGTGATGGCGCGCGGGCAGGGCGGCCTGCTCGACGTGGCGCTCGATCCGGGCTTCGCTGAGAACCGGTTGGTCTATCTCTCCTATGCCGAGCCGCGACCGGGCGGCAACGGCACCAGCGTCGCCCGTGGCAGGCTGAATGAGCAGGGCACCGCGCTGACTGGCGTCGAGGTGGTCTTCCGGCAGATGCCGACGGTCAGCTCCAATCTGCATTTCGGCTCACGGCTGGTCTTCGACCGGACCGGCGCGCTCTTCGTGACGGTCGGTGAGCGCTATACGCAGCGCGACCAGGCGCAGAATCCGGCCAACCATCTCGGCAAGATCATCCGCATCCGCCCCGATGGCAGCGCGCCGGCGGATAATCCGAAGAAGCCGGGCTGGGCTCCGGAGGTCTGGTCGATCGGCCATCGGAACGTGCAGGGCGCGGCACTGCATCCCGATACCGGCCAACTCTGGACGGCCGAGCACGGCGCGCGCGGGGGCGACGAGGTCAACACGCCAAAGGCCGGGCTGAACTATGGCTGGCCGGTCATCACCTATGGCGTCGACTACTCCGGCGCCAAGATCGGCGAGGGGACGGCGAAGCCCGGTATGGAGCAGCCGCTGTTCTACTGGGACCCGTCGATCGCGCCTTCAGGTGCCGCCTTCTATACGGGGCCGGTCTGGCCGGCCTGGAGGAATTCTCTTTTCGTCGGGGCGCTGGCCGGCAGCATGCTGGTCAGGCTGACCACGCAGGGTGAGAAGGTGACGGGTGAGGAGCGCCTCCTCACCGATATCGGTGCACGCATCCGCGATGTCCGGCAGGGGCCGGACGGCTTCCTTTATCTCCTCACCGACGAGACGGACGGGCAGATCCTGCGGGTGCGGCCGACGAAATAGACGCCGAGCCGCAATCCGCTCAGGGACCGCAATCCCACTCGCTGTCGAGGGCATAGACATTGCGCGTCGCGAGCTTGCCGGCGGTGTCGTAGAGGTCGCCGACATAATAGGTCATGCCGGCGTCGTCATGATCCTCACGCTTGACCTGCAGCGACCAGCCATAGCCGACCTTCCTGCCGTGCCAGGCGGGGTGGATGGCGCCGATCGAGGCGGAGCCGAGGATCTGGGCCCTGGAATCGCTCGGGCTGCAGGTCGGGCCGGCCAGAGCGGGCAGGGTGCCGGCAACGAGGCAGGCGGCAATCAGCAGGGTCCTCACGGGGCAGTCCTTACGAATCGGGGTCGGTCGCGGCGAGCCATATCCACCGCGCCGCGCGAAAGGCCAAGCGCTGTCGGCGCGTGGCTGTATTGCGCTGCAACCGGGGCTGGTCAGCCCTCGGCCTGGACGATGAAGCGTCCTGCCGGTGTTCCCGTTCCGATCGCCGCGTTTTTCCTTCGCACCGCCATTCTCGCTGGTTAACCTCCGTTAACCACGCTCGCCTAGCTTCGCGGCGAATGCATTCGAATCGGCGGAGACCCATGCGCGCAATCAGACTGGCCCTGCCCCTCGTCCTCTTCGCCTCTGCCGCCTGCGCTCAGGCGGGCTTTCAGTCCTGCCTGTCCGGCCTGCGCGCCGACGCGGCGGCCAAGGGCGTCTCGGGCGCGACCTTCGACCGTGCCATGGCCGGCGTCGAGCCGGACATGAAGGTCATCGAGGCGATGAACAACCAGCCGGAGTTCAAGACTCCGATCTGGGACTATCTCGGCACGCTGGTCGATGACGAGAAGGTGGCGGAAGGGCGCAACATGCTGCGCCAGTATGCCTCCGTCTTCGCGGCGGCCGAACAGCGCTTCGGTGTCGATCGCCACACCATCGCCGCCGTCTGGGGCGTCGAAAGCGATTTCGGCAAGGCTCGGGGCAAGTGGCCGCTGGTGCAGTCGCTGGCGACCGGCGCCTGCCTCGCACCGCGCCGCAACGCCTTCTTCAAGGGCGAGCTGATCGCGACGCTGCAGATCATCCAGCGCGGCGATGTTCGGCCGGATCGGCTCTTCGGCTCCTGGGCCGGCGCCTTCGGCCACACCCAGTTCATTCCCTCGACCTATCTCAGGCTCGCCGTCGATGGCGACGGCGACGGCAAGCGAGACCTCGTCGATTCCATTCCCGACGCACTGCATTCCACCGCGAACTTCATGGCCAAGGCCGGCTGGGTGACGGGTGCGAGCTGGGGTTACGAGGTGCGCGTGCCGGATGGCTATTCCGGGCCGAGCGGGCGCAATCCGAAGCATCCGGTCTCGACCTGGGCGGCGCGCGGCATCGTCAAGTTCGACGGCTCGCCGCTGAACGGCGCCGGCAATGCCGGGCTCCTGATGCCGGCCGGCCGCAACGGCCCAGCCTTCCTCGTCTTCAAGAATTACGATGCCGCCTACAGCTACAATGGCGCGGATTCTTACGCCTTGGCGATCTCGCTCCTCTCCGACCGGCTGCGCGGCAAGCCGGGCGTGCAGGGGCAATGGCCGACCGACGACCTGCCGCTGTCGCGCGAGCAGCGGCGCGAGCTCCAGCGCCTGCTGATCTCACGCGGCTACAATGTCGGCGAGCCCGATGGTGCCGTGGGCTCGCTGACGCGCACGGCGATCAAGGAGATCGAGGGCAAGCTGGGCATGCCCCAGACGGGGCGGCCGGGCGAAAAGGTTCTGCGCGCGCTGAAGGGCGGGCGGGTCTGAAGGTTGCAGAAAACGGGTGGCGCCGCGGGAGCGCTTCAGAGAACCGTTTCCGCCGCATCCAAGCTTCCGGAGACAGCATGACACGCCGCCTGATTTCCACCGGCTCGCCCTTCGAGCGCAATTTCGGCTATTCGCGCGCCGTGGTCGATGGCGATCTCGTCTTCGTCTCCGGCACGACCGGCTACGACTACGCCACCATGACGATGCCGGACGACCCGGCCGAGCAGGCGCGCAACATCTTCCGCACGATCGGCGCCGTGCTGGAGGAGGCGGGGTCGTCGCTGTCTCAGGCGGTGCGGGCGCAGTACTTCGTCACCGACCGCAGCTATTGCGAGCCGGTGCTGGCGGTCTGCGGCGAATTCTTCCGCGAGATCAGGCCCGCGGCCGGCATCTATGTCGTGGCCGGGCTGCTCAAGGCGGAGATGAAGGTCGAGATCGAGGTGACCGCGCGGGTCACGCGCGACTGATTGGTATTGTCGACACACTGTCGACTTTTGGTATATCTCTTGCAGGTCAGCGTGCATCAAGGCGCGTGCCTTAAGCAGAGGGAGATATGCCATGTCGATCCGTCGTCGCACTGTTCTCAAAGGTGCTGGTGCGCTTGCCGCGACAGCCTTCCTGGGTAACCGGGCCTTCTCGCAGGGAGCGGCGGCGACGCTGCGCTTCAACCCCTCGACGCCGCTGCCCTCGCTCGATCCGATCACGGCCACCAGCTACGTCATCCGCAACCATGGCTATCTGATCTACGACACGCTGTTCGCGACCGACGCGAATTTCCAGATCAAGCCGCAGATGGTCGAAGCCTGGGAGACGGCGACCGACGGGCTGAGCTGGACTTTCCGCCTCCGCGACGGGCTCTCCTTCCATGACGGCGAGCCGGTCCGCGCGGAGGATTGCATCGCGTCGATCGCCCGCTGGTCGAAGCGTGATGCCTTCG
Organism: Allobosea sp. TAB14; assembly: GCF_052113865.1. NCBI lineage: Bacteria > Pseudomonadati > Pseudomonadota > Alphaproteobacteria > Hyphomicrobiales > Alloboseaceae > Allobosea > Allobosea sp. TAB14. The sequence goes on from NZ_JBFRDQ010000040.1 coordinate 8,312, forward strand.
GCCAGACCTTCGCCACCTTCGTCGAAGGCTACGATGTCGTCGACCGGCGCAGCTTCCGGATTCGGCTGAAGAAGCCCTTCCCGATGATGACGTCCGCGCTGGGCAAGCTCTCGTCGAACGTGCCCTTCATCATGCCGGAACGCATCGCGCAGACCGACCACATGAAGAACATCACGGAGGCGATCGGCTCCGGCCCGTGGCGTTTCATGGACAAGCAATGGGTGCCCGGCCAGAACGCGATCTATGAGCGCTTCGCGCAATACAAGCCGCGCGAGGAGGCGCCGTCCTGGGCCGCCGGCGGCAAGATCGCCAAGATCGACCGCATCGAGTGGCTGGCGCTGACCGAAGCTGCCGCCGCGGCCGGCGCGCTGATGCAGGGAGAGCTGGACTGGTACGAGCAGCCCCCGGTCGATCTCATCCCGATGCTGAAGGGCAACAAGGACGTCGTCATCGAGAACGTGCCGCTCGGCCTGTTCCTGCTGATGCGGTTCAACCAGTTGCAGCCGCCCTTCAACAATYCGGCGATCCGCCGGGCCGTGATGGCCGCCGTCAACCAGACCGACTACATGGAGGCCGTCGTCGGCGACAAGGCCTACTACAAGGAGGCCAAGACCTTCTTCACGCCCGGCTCGCCGATGTCGAGCGGGGCGGGCGGGCAGGCCGCCATGCCGGGTAATCTCGAGAAGGCCAAGGCCATGCTCAAGGAGGCCGGCTACAAGGGGGAGAAGGTCATCCTGCTCGCCCCGGCCGACCAGCCGATCGCCTATCAGCAATGCATGGTCACCGAGGACCTGCTCAAGAAGCTCGGCATCAACGCGGAACTCGTCGCGACCGACTGGGCGAGCTTCATCGGCCGGCGCGCCAATCGCGGCCTGCCCGAGCAGGGCGGCTGGTCGGTGTTCCATACGCTCTGGTCCTGTGCGGATACGCTCAACCCGGCGCTGCATCCGCTGACGCGGACCAATGGCGGCGCGGCCTGGTTCGGCTGGCCCGACGACGCGCCGATGGAGGGGCTCCGCGATGCCTGGATCGCAACGCCGGAAGAGGCCAAGCAGAAGGAGATCGCGGCCAGGATCGAGGAGCGCGGCTTCGAGGCCGTTCCCTATGTCCCCTGCGGCCTCGTCCAGCAGCCCATGGCGTTCCGCAAGAATCTGAGCGGCATGGTGCTCTCGCCGGTCCAGTTCTTCTGGAACATGGAGAAGAAGGTCTGAGCACCGCTCTCGGCGCCGGCGCATGGTCTGCCATGCGCCGGCTTCGCGCGCCTGCCGCTTGCGTCGTCACGGTTCCACCCGTAATCACCGCCGCGAGACCGGAAACCGGTTCGGTTCACGACCAAGCGCGAGGCGACGACCATGGCGACCCACAAGCTCCTGCTGCTCCCCGGCGACGGCATCGGCCCCGAGGTGATGGGCCAGGTCGAGCAGATCGTCTCCTGGTTCGGCAAGCAGGGGCTCGGCTCCTTCGAGATCGAGAAGGGGCTCGTCGGTGGCGCGGCCTATGATGCGCACAAGCAGGCGATCTCCGAAGGCGACATGAAGCTGGCGCAAGACGCCGACGCCGTGCTGTTCGGCGCGGTCGGTGGCCCGAAATGGGCGGATGTGCCTTATCAGCACCGGCCCGAAGCCGGCCTGCTGCGCCTGCGCAAGGATCTCGGCCTGTTCGCCAACCTGCGTCCGGCGATCTGCTATCCGGCGCTGGCCTCCGCGTCGTCGCTGAAGCCTGAAATCGTCGAAGGCCTCGACATCCTGATCGTGCGCGAGCTCACCGGCGGCGTCTATTTCGGCGAGCCGAAGGAGATCGTCACGCTGGAGGATGGCTCCAAGCGCGGCGTCGACACGCAGGTTTACACTACGCCTGAGATCGAGCGCATCTGCCGGGTCGCCTTCGAGCTGGCGCGCACCCGCCGCAACAAGGTCTCCTCGGCCGAGAAGCACAACGTCATGAAGACCGGCGTGCTCTGGAAGCAGACGGTGACCGCGCTGCACGCCGCCGAGTACAAGGATGTCGAGCTCGAGCATGTGCTCGCCGACAACTGCGCCATGCAGCTCGTGCGCCGGCCGAAGCAATACGACGTGATCGTCTGCGACAATCTGTTCGGCGATATCCTCTCCGACGTCGCGGCGATGCTGACCGGCTCGCTCGGCATGCTGCCCTCGGCCTCGCTCGGCGCGGAAGATCCGGTCACCGGCAAGCGCAAGGCGCTCTACGAGCCCGTCCATGGCTCGGCGCCGGACATTGCCGGCAAGGGCCTGGCCAACCCGATCGCGATGATCGGTTCCTTCGCCATGGCGCTGCGCTATTCCTTCGGCGCCGGCGAGGCGGCGGACCGGCTCGAAGGCGCGATCGCCGACGTGCTCGGCTCGGGCACCCGCACCCAGGACATCGCCGCTGATGGCACCAACGCCGTCTCGACCAGCGAGATGGGCGCCGCCATCATCAAGGCGCTGGAAGCGCGGGGCTGATCGTTGCCCTTCTCCCCTAGGGGAGAAGGTGTCTGCGAGGCCGACGGACGAGGGAAGGGCCGCGTAGCGGCCCTTTTTCGTTTCGGCGAGGTTCCTGCCCTCATCCGTCAGCGCTGCGCGCTGCCACCTTCTCCCCCGAGGGGAGAAGGAAGACCTCCCTCTCTCCCTCGTGAATTGCCGTGACACCGCTTTCGTGGCTTAGCTCGGCGCAACGAAAGCGGAGTATGTCCGTCATGCTGATCAAGCGCCGCGCCGGCTGGGAATTGCCGGAGAGCGAAGCGACGCCGGAAGGCGCCTTCCTCAATCGCCGCCAACTCATGGCTGCGGGAGCTGGGCTGATCGCCGGTGCGGCCCTGCCGCGTCTGGCTGCGGCCCAGACGCCCGATCCGACGCTCGACCTCTACCCCGCCAAGCACAATGACGCTTATAAGCTTGACGTGCCGCTGACCAAGGCGGAGGACGCGGCGAACTACAATAATTTCTACGAATTCGGCATGTCGAAGGACATCGTCGACGCCTCGCAGCGGCTGGCGACGCGGCCCTGGAGCATCCAGGTCGACGGCATGGTCGAGAAGCCCTTCGAGATCGGCTTCGATGACCTCGTCCGCAAGCTGCCGCTGGAGGAGCGGCTCTATCGCTTCCGCTGCGTCGAGGCCTGGGCGATGGCCGTGCCCTGGACCGGCATTCCGCTCAAATCCTTCGTTAATCTCGCCAAGCCGCTCTCCGGTGCGAAATACATCCGCTTCGAGACCTTCCTGAACCCGCGCGTCGCGCCGGGGCAGAACCAGCGCTGGTATCCCTGGCCCTATGTCGAGGGGCTGACCATCGCCGAGGCGGCGAATGATCTGCCGCTGCTCGTCACCGGCATTTATGGCAAGCCGCTGCCGACGCAGCACGGCGCGCCGCTGCGGCTGATCACGCCGTGGAAATACGGCTTCAAATCGGTGAAATCGATCCGCAAGATCAGCTTCGTCGCGGAGCGGCCGAAGACTTTCTGGGAGGCGCTGCAGGCCAGCGAATACGGGTTCTGGGCCAATGTGAACCCGGCCGTGCCGCATCCGCGCTGGAGCCAGGCGAGCGAGCAGGTGCTGGGCTCGCGTGATCGCCGGCCGACGCTGATCTATAACGGCTATGGCGAGCAGGTCGCCGGGCTCTACAAGGGGCTGGAGGGCGAAGCCCTCTTCATGTGAGGCCCGACCTGCTGCCAGCTTTCGGGTGCCCTCAGCGCTATGCCGCGTGCTAGACCAAYCCGGTCCACGCAATGGCGCCGGGAGCACGCACATGGCCACCCAGCATTTCCATCTCTTCGAAACGGCGATCGGCACCTGTGCCCTGGTTTGGGAGGGCGAGCGCTTCATCGGCGCGCAACTGCCCGAGCGGGACGAGGCGGCGGCGCGCAAGCGTTTGGAGCGGCGCTTCCCGGAAGCCGAGGAGGCCGAGGCGCAAGGCTTCGTCGCGGACACTGTGGCCGGCATCCGCGCCTTGTTCGAGGGCGAAAAGCGCGATCTGTCGCATCTGCCGCTCGCGATCGAGCGGACGCCGGACTTCAACCGCAAGGTCTATGAAGTCGCGCTGTCGATCCCGCATGGCGAGACATTGACCTATGGCGAGGTGGCGCAGCGCATCGGCGAGCCCGGCGCGGCGCGGGCGGTGGGCGTCGCGCTCGGCCAGAACCCTTGGCCGATCATCGTGCCCTGCCACCGCGTGCTGGCGGCCGGCGGCAAGACCGGCGGCTTCTCGGCCGATGGCGGCGTCGAGACCAAGCTGCGCATCCTGACGATCGAGAAGGCGCGGACCAGCACCCAGCCTGGCCTGTTCGAGGCGTTGCCGCTCGCAGCCCGGCCGCCGCGTTCCTGACCACCGCCGGACCATGGCGATTGAAACGCTGCAATGATGCGCTTGCAGCGCATCGTCTTGCGCCGGGCTCGCGGAGCCTTCTACTGTCGCGGCAGTTTCCCCAACAACGAGGAATGCCATGGCCAAGTTGAAGCTCGCCATCGTCGTCGGCAGCACGCGCCGCGATTCGATCAACCGCAAGCTGGCGGAGGCTCTGGCCAAGCTCGGAGCCGATGTCTTCGAACCCTCCTTCGTGCGGATCGACGACCTTCCTCTGTTCAACCAGGATCTCGAAGCTGATCGCCCTGAGCCGACGCTGCGCCTGAAGCGCGAGATCGAGGCGGCCGATGCCATCCTGATCGTCACGCCCGAGCATAATCGCTCGATCCCGGCCGCGCTCAAGAACGCGATCGACTGGGCTTCGCGCCCCTATGGCAAGAATTCCTGGGCGGGCAAGCCGGTCGCGGTGACCGGGGCCAGCGGCGGCGCCGTCGGCACGGCGGTGGCCCAGAACGAGCTGCGCATGATCATGACCAATCTCGCCGGCGTGGTGGCCGGCGGGCAGGTCTTCATCACCTTCAAGGAAGACCTGATCGACGCGAACCACGAGATCACCAATGAAGGCACGCGCAGCTTCCTGCTGGGCTTCCTCGACGGCTTCGCCAAGATCGTCGGCAAGCTCGCCGCCTGAGCGGCAGGGATCTGGATGCGCTCTCCGGAAGGCACCGCTTCGGCGGTGCCTTTTTTTGTCGGCTCGATCTGTCGGGAGCGGAGCGCCGCAACTGGGCGCGGCGCAAAAAAAAGGGCCGGCGTCCCCAAGGGGAGCCGGCCTTGAAAGTTTGAAACATCTGGCTCAAACGCCAAACATCTCAGAGGGGAACGGCTGAAACGAACTCAACGCCGGGAGGAGATTGCGGAGCCCGTTCCGAACAACCGTGTACTCAATATTGTGCAGGCTCTGCCGTTTTGCAATGCAGCATAGCTTGGAGCCGCCATGCGCAAGCTGCATATCTCGCTCTCAGATGCGACCAATTTGTGCCTAAATGATTGAGAAATATGCACTCATTGCAGATTGAAATTCCGACGATCTATCATCCAGGATGAAGGTTGGTAGCTTCTGCCCGTATGGCGTGCACAGTTTCTGGGCTGCCGTCATACATTTGCAGGATTTCAGTTGGTGCTCAGCCAACTGGCTGCCTACGAATCGAGCAGCCGGCAAGGCGATAGCGGCCTGCGTTTTCATGGAGATATGGGCCGTTCCGGCCTGGGCGAACGCAGCGCCGGAGCTCTTGCCCGAAGCGCCCCGCAAGCGCTTCGGCGTGGGGCACGGGTCGAGTCCGGGACGATGCGGTGGGTTCGTGCAAGATCAGCAGCCGGCCGGGCATGTACCCGCGGCCGGGATGCGCAATCGCGATCCACTTTCAGGAGAAGTCCGCGCCGGGGCGGGACGCGAGCCGCCGACGTACCCGGAGGGTGCGCCGGCGGCTCGCTGCGCTGTCAGTAGGTCCAGCGCTGCGCCTTCTGGATCAGGAAATCGCGGAAGACCTGGACGCGGGCGACCGACTTCATCTCTTCCGGATAGACCAGATAGCTCTCAAGCTGCGGCATCTCGGTCTCGCGCATCAGTTGCACGAGCGGCGAGCCCGTCTCGATCAGGTAGTCCGGCAGCACGGCGATGCCTGCGCCGGAATCGACGGCACGCTTCATCGCCGTGATGTTGTTGACGACGAGATGGATCGGGCGCGGGTTGCGCTGGTCGCGGCCGATCGTGCCCAGCCAGTGCACGGCCGTGAGATAGGATGGCGAGGTGCCGCCGAAGGAGACGATCCGGTGGTTGTCGAGATCCTCGTAGCTCTTCGGCTCGCCGAAGCGCTTCACGTAAGCCGGCGAGGCATAGACGTGATAGTGCACGGTGAAGAGCTTGCGCTGGATCAGGTCCGGCTGCTGCGGCTGGCGCAGGCGGATGGCGATGTCGGCCTCGCGCATCGAGAGGTCGAGCTCCTCATCGGTCAGGATGAGGTCGACCTTGATGTCCGGATAGAGGTCGAGGAATTCGGCCAGGCGCGGCGTCAGCCAGTGCCCACCGAGGCCGCGCGTCGCCGTGACCTTGAGCTCTCCCGAGGGATGCTCGCGGGTCTCCGACAATTGCGAGCGCGTGCGCTCCAGCCGCTGCGTCATCTCGCGCGCGGCGCGCCAGAGCAATTCGCCCTGCTCGGTCAGGATCAGGCCGCGCGTATGCCGATGAAACAGCGGCGCCCGCAGCTCACGCTCAAGCGCGCCGATCTGCCGGCTCACGGCGGATTGACTCAACCCCAGAACATCGCCAGCTTTTGTGAAACTGCCTGACTCTGCGACGGTATAAAAAATTCTAATGCGGTCCCAATCCACCGCGCTTCCCCCGATATGCATTTTGTGCATGGTGGGGGATAAAGTTCTTGTCCGTCAATGCCCGGACGACAGAGATTGTTCTTTTTGGCACTGAATCTGGTGAGGGGATTCATCGATTCCAGTGATGAATCCCCGAAAAGCCCTTATTCAGCGGCTTCTCGCTGGTCGAGCGTGCTCGCCACGAGCCAGCGCTCGGCGTCGAGGGCGGCCATGCAGCCCATGCCGGCGGCGGTGACGGCCTGGCGATAGTGCTCGTCGGTGACGTCGCCGGCCGCGAAGACGCCCGGAACATTCGTCTGAGTCGTTCCCGACTCGACTTCGAGATAGCCGGTCTCGCGCATGRCGAGCTGGCCGACGAAGAGTTCGGTCGCCGGCTTGTGGCCGATGGCGATGAAGACGCCGTCGGTCTTGAGCTCGCTCTCGGCGCCGGTCTTGGTGTTGGTCAGGCGCAGATGCGTGACATTGGGCGGGGTCGTGCCACCGCAGATCTCGGCGATCTCGCTGTCCCAGATCACCTCGATCTTCGGGTGCTTGAACAGCCGCTCCTGCATCACGCGCTCGGCGCGCAGGTGGTCGCGGCGATGGACCAGCGTGACCTTGCTGGCGAGATTGGCGAGATAGAGCGCCTCCTCGACCGCGGTGTTGCCGCCGCCGACGACCACGACCTCCTTGTTGCGGAAGAAGAAGCCGTCGCAGGTGGCGCAGGCCGAGACGCCGAAGCCTTGGAAGCTCTGCTCGGAGGGCAGGCCCAGCCACTTCGCCTGGGCGCCGGTGGCGATGATCAGCGCGTCGCAGGAATAGGTCTCGCCGCCATCCCCCCAGAGCCGGAAGGGGCGCTGCGACAGGTCGACCCTGCCGATATGGTCGGAGACCATCTTCGTGCCCATGTGCTCGGCCTGGGCGCGCATCTGCTCCATCAGCCAGGGGCCCTGGATGAYGTCGGCGAAGCCCGGATAATTCTCGACATCGGTGGTGATCATGAGCTGGCCGCCGGCCTGGAGGCCAGAGATCAGCACAGGTTCCAGCATGGCGCGGGCGGCGTAGATCGCCGCCGTGTAGCCGGCGGGGCCGGAGCCGACGATCATGACGCGGGCGTGGGTGTGGGCCATCGTCTCGTTTCCTTCTCCGCGGCCGGGCCGCGCTCGACTCCGTCAGATACGGCGGCGTGGCGCCGAAACAAGGGTCGCTGCTTCAGGGGCGCGTGAGCCCGAGCGCCGCCCTGTGGCGCAGCCAGCCTTCGCGTATCGCATCGGCTATGATCGGCGTGGAGTCTATCGGCTGGTAGCGTTCACCATCAAGCTGTCCACGGAAAGCATGCACAACGCCCTGGCGCGTCAGCGATGCGATCAGGGCGGCGATCTTGGCGTGGCCGCCCTGAGGCTCGAAGACGAGAACCGGCACGCCGGTCGCCGTCGCCTCGCCGATCATGTTGGTCGAGTCCGCGGTGACCACGATGGCGTCGGCATTGGCGAGCAGGGCGACGTAGGGGTTCTCGCCGCTGCCATCCCACCACCAGCCGCCATGCCGGGCGAAGACCGCCGCCACCGCGGCGGAGAGCGCAGGCGAGGTCCGGCGCGAGGGCGAGCCCATCAGGCTCGCGCCGGAGGCGGCCAGCGCGTCGAGCTGTTGGGCGAAGCGCTCGCTATCCGCCGGGGTGAAACGATGATGCCGGCTGTCGCCGCCGACGAGCACGGCGACACGCGGCGCGGRCAGGGCGGCGATCGGCGCCGGGGGCGCTGCGCGGGCAGCGGCGAGGCGCTCGGGCGTGAGGCGGTGGGGGGAGGTGGTGGTGACCAGGACATTGCCGCCGCGCAGCCGGTCATGCTCCGCGACCCAGATCAGATCGGCCGTACCGGCGCCGGTGCGCGGGTCCTTGAGGAAGACGGTGAAGGTCCGGCCATTCGAGGCCTTCCTCACCGCCCTGAGATAGGCGACGGCACGCCGGCCGGACGCGATGGCGATGTCGGGGAAGGGAGGGCGGATCGGGCTTTGCGGCCGCTCCGGTCCCTCGCGCGGGTCGATGGGGCCGCGCGGCATCAGCCAGGCGAAGGGCTTTCGTGGCGCCACCCGGCGGATCTCCGGCATGATGCCGAGCCGCTCGGCCACACCGAGGCATTGCAGCTCATCGCCGGCCTTGCCGTCGGTCAGGACCCAGATCGTCGGGGCGGTTTTCTGATGCAAGGGGGCGGGCGTCTGCGGCATGCGCCTTGTATCGCCTGCCGACGCCGTCTACACCAGCGCCACCTGCCTCAGAGGACATTCATTGCCGGCGAAACTCGACGATATCGACCTGCGTATCCTGCGCGAGCTTCAGGCCGATGGGCGCATGACCAATGTCGAGTTGGCAAGCCGCGTCGGCATCTCGCCGCCCCCTTGCCTCAGGCGCGTCAGGGCGCTGGAGGAGGCCGGGTTGATCCGTGGCTATCATGCCGATCTCGACGAGCGGAAGCTGGGCTATGAGGTGGTCTGCTTCGCCTTCGTGCATCTGGCGAGCCAGGCGGAAGCCGATCTCGTCGCCTTCCAGAGCCGCATCCGTGACTGGGCGCCGGTGCGCGAATGCTGGACGCTCTCCGGCGACATCGACTTCGTGCTGAAATGCGTGGCCCCCGACCTGAAGGCGTTTCAGGATTTCGTCGGGGATCTGACGGCGCTGCCAAACGTCCGCAATGTGCGCACCGCGCTCGCCCTCGACCGGGTCAAGGACGAGCCGATCGTGCCTTTCGGCTGAGCGGCGCTCAGCCCGCGACGTAGCGCTTGATCCAGTAGGCGTTGTTGCGCGCCAGCGCCTTCAGCCGGCGCTGGTCGACATCCGGCAGATACCAGGCGCCTGCGCCACCCGAGAGTTCCGTCGACATGATCGGCCAGCTGTTGAGCGCGCGGCCGCGGCTGTCGTAGAGCGTGACCGTGCTCTCGAGATAGTCGTTGCTGGCGCCGCCATCGGCCGGCTTGCCGCCGCCACCGCCGCCGGCATAGCTCGCCAGCCAGAGGCTGCGGACCGTCACGACGAGGCGGTTGCCGGCTCCCTGACGGAATTCCGGTCCGAGGATCTCAGCCAGCGTTCGCTGAAGCTCGGCGCTGACCAGCCTGACATTGTCGCCCCAGGCATCCGTGACCGTTCGCGCGAACTCGACGCGGATCGAGCCGATGGGCGCGGCCTGTGCGAGAGCAGGCGAGAGGCCGGACGGGAGCAGGGCGAGCGATGCCCCCGCAAGCGACAATGCGAGGAAGTGGCGGCGTGTCGTCATGGCGTCGTCTCCGAAGGCCTTCGGAGATAATGTAGGAGCTCGGGCGCCGATTGCCATCGGCGCCCTGTTGCCGTGGTTAGCGGAAGGCGACTCCGACGATCTCGTAGGACTTGCCGCCGCCGGGCGTATTGACCTGCACGGAATCGCCGACCTTCTTGCCGATCAGCGCGCGCGCGATCGGCGAGCCGACCGAGACCTTGCCCGACTTCACGTCGGATTCGGGCTCGCCGACGATCTGGTAGCTCTTCTCTTCCTCGGTGTCGTCGTCGATCAGCTTGACCGTGGCGCCGAACTTGACCGTGTCGCCGCCGAGCTTGGAGACGTCGATGATGTCGGCGCGGCCGATCAGCGACTCCAGCTCCATGATGCGGCCTTCGTTCAACGACTGCGCTTCCTTCGCCGCGTGATATTCGGCGTTCTCGGAGAGGTCGCCGAGCGCACGGGCCTCGGAGATCGCCGCGATGATGCGCTGACGCTCGACCTGCTGGCGGTGCTTCAACTCCACCTCCAAAGCGGCGAAGCCGCCCGCAGTCATGGGAACCTTTTCCATTCTTTCCGTCCCGTAAGATCCGAAAGCGCGGCTGACGCCGGCCCCGTCCAAGGGTGCCGGCGCGTCCGCGCTTCCGCTCGGTATTTGAACCTCGTTGCGAGCGGCTACGTCAAGCTGCCCGTTCGAAGTAGGATTGCAGCGACCGTACTTCGAGATCGCCGCTGCTATAGGCCTTGATGCCTTCCGCCGCTGCGATCGCGCCTGCCAAGGTGGTATAATAGGGCACCTTGTGCAAGAGGGCCGAGCGCCGGAGCGAACGGGAATCGGCGAGGGCCTGCGGGCCTTCGGTGGTGTTGAAGATCAACTGGATCTCGCCGTTCTTGATCGCATCGACGACGTGCGGGCGGCCTTCCAGGACCTTGTTGATCCGGGCGGCGTCGATGCCCTGTTCCTGCAGCAGCCGGAGCGTGCCGCCGGTGGCGAGGATGCGGAAGCCGAGATCGGCCAGGATGCGCACGGCCGGCACGATGCGCGGCTTGTCGTCGTCGCGCACCGAGACGAAGACCGTGCCCTTGACCGGCACCTTGGAGCCGGCGCCGAGCTGGCTCTTGGCGAAGGCGACGTCGAAGGAACGGTCGAGGCCGATGACTTCGCCGGTCGAGCGCATCTCGGGGCCGAGCAGCACGTCGACGCCGGGGAAGCGCGCGAAGGGGAAGACCGCCTCCTTGACGCCGACATGGCCGAGGACCGCGGGCTTGAGGCCGAAGCTGCCCAGCGTCTCGCCCGCCATGATGCGCGCGGCGATCTTGGCGATGGGCTGGCCGATGACCTTGGCGACGAAGGGCACCGTGCGCGAGGCGCGCGGATTGACCTCGAGCACGTAGATCTCGCCGTCCTTGATGGCGTATTGCACGTTCATCAGCCCGCCGACATCGAGCGCGAGCGCCATCGCCTTGGTCTGGCGCTCCAGCTCGGCGATGATCGCGGGCGAGAGCGAGCGCGGCGGCAGCGAGCAGGCCGAATCGCCGGAATGGATGCCGGCCTCCTCGATATGCTCCATGATGCCGGCGATGAAGGCGTCACGACCGTCGCTGAGGCAGTCGACATCGACCTCGATGGCGTCCGACAGATAGCGGTCGAACAGCAGCGGGTTCTTGCCGAGCACCGTGTTGATCTGGCCGGTCTTGTCGTTCGGATACTTGGCCTTGACCTCGGAGGGGATCAGCGAGGGCAGGGTGCCGAGCAGATAGTCCTCGAACATCACCTCGTCGCGGATGATCGCCATGGCGCGGCCGCCGAGCACATAGGAAGGCCGCACGACGAAGGGCAGGCCGAGCTCGCCCGCGATCATGCGCGACTGCTCGACCGAATAGGCGATGCCGTTCTTCGGCTGCTTCAGGCTGAGCTTGTCGAGCAGRCGCTTGAAGCGGTCGCGGTCCTCGGCGAGGTCGATCATGTCGGGCGAGGTGCCSAGGATCGGGATRCCGGCCTCCTCCAGCGCGTTCGCCAGCTTGAGCGGCGTCTGGCCGCCGAACTGGACGATGACGCCGTGCAGCGTGCCGTTCTGCTTCTCGGTCTCCAGGATCTCGAGCACGTCCTCGACCGTCAGCGGCTCGAAATAGAGCCGGTCGGAGGTGTCGTAGTCGGTCGAGACCGTCTCCGGGTTGCAGTTGACCATGATGGTCTCGTAGCCGACGTCGCGCAGCGCGTAGCAGGCATGGCAGCAGCAATAGTCGAACTCGATGCCCTGGCCGATGCGGTTCGGCCCGCCGCCGAGGATGACGACCTTCTTGCGATCCGAGGGATTGGCCTCGTCGGCAACCTTGCCGGCGAAGGGCATGGCGTAGGTCGAGTACATATAGGCGGTCGGCGAGGCGAATTCGGCGGCGCAGGTGTCGATGCGCTTGTAGACGGGGCGCACCTCGAGCGAGCGGCGCAGCGCCCTGACCTCGGCCTCGGTCTTGCCGGAGACGGCGGCGAGGCGCTTGTCGGAGAAGCCCATCGCCTTGACCTGGCGGAAGGCGCCGGGGGTCTGCGGCAGGCCGWACTTGCGCACCTTSTCCTCGGTCTCGACSAKCYCRCGCATCTGCTCGAGGAACCARGGRTCGATCTTGCAGCTYTCRTGGATCTCGGCGTCGGTGAAGCCCAGCCGCATCGCCTGCGCGACATGCAGGATGCGGTCGGGCGTCGGTGTCGAGATCGCCGCCTTGATCGCGTTGCGGTCGTCGCCGAGGCCCATGCCATCGACCTCGATCTCGTCGAGCCCGTCAAGGCCGGTCTCCAGCGAGCGCAAGGCCTTTTGCAACGATTCCTGGAAGGTGCGGCCGATCGCCATGGCCTCGCCGACCGACTTCATCGCGGTGGTCAGCGTCGGCTCGGAGCCGGGGAACTTCTCAAAGGCGAAGCGCGGGATCTTGGTGACGACGTAGTCGATGGTCGGCTCGAAGGAGGCCGGCGTCGCGCCGCCGGTGATGTCGTTCTCGATCTCGTCGAGCGTGTAGCCGACGGCGAGGCGCGCCGCGACCTTGGCGATCGGGAAGCCGGTCGCCTTCGAGGCGAGAGCAGACGAGCGCGAGACGCGCGGGTTCATCTCGATGACGATCATSCGGCCRGTSKCRGGATCGAYCGCGAACTGMACGTTCGAGCCGCCGGTCTCGACGCCGATCTCGCGCAGCACCGCCAGCGAGGCGTCGCGCATGATCTGATATTCCTTGTCGGTCAGCGTCAGCGCAGGCGCCACGGTGATCGAATCACCGGTATGGACGCCCATCGGGTCGAAGTTCTCGATCGAGCAGACGATGATGCAGTTGTCCTTCTTGTCCCGGACAACCTCCATCTCGTACTCCTTCCAGCCGAGCACGCTCTCYTCGATSAGSACCTCGCTGGTSGGSGARGCGTCSATGCCGCGCTCGMMGATSTCGATGAAYTCGCCCTTGTTGTAGGCGATGCCGCCGCCKGTKCCRCCCATGGTGAAGGAGGGGCGGATGATGGCGGGAAGGCCGATGTCCTCGAGCGCGTCGAGCGCCTGGCCGAGCGTCTTGATATGGTGCGAGCGCGGCGTGGAGAGGCCGATCTTGGTCATCGCCTCGCGAAAACGCTCACGGTCCTCGGCCTTGTCGATGGCGTCGGCGGTGGCGCCGATCATCTCGACGTTGAATTTCTCCAGCACGCCCATCTTCTTGAGCGAGAGCGCGCAGTTCAGTGCCGTCTGGCCGCCCATGGTGGGCAGGAGCGCGTCGGGACGCTCCTTCTCGATGATCTTGGCGACGATCTCGGGCGTGATCGGCTCGACATAAGTCGCGTCGGCGAGATCGGGATCGGTCATGATCGTCGCCGGATTCGAGTTGACCAGGATGATGCGGTAGCCCTCGGCCTTCAGCGTCTTGCAGGCCTGGGTGCCGGAATAATCGAACTCGCAGGCCTGTCCGATGATGATGGGGCCGGCGCCGATGATCAGGATGGACTTGATGTCTGTGCGCTTGGGCATGATCTCGACCGGTCTTGGGCAGGCGCGCGCAAGGCCGGTCCGATCGGGCGAGCGGAGGCCGAGCGAGCGYCTGAATGAATGCTAGGCGCTCGCTATAGACGGGCAAGGCGGCGGGGGAAAGCTAAAAGCGCTTCCCACCCGCATCAACGCACAGGCCGTGGTGCCGGCAGCACGAGATCGATCTCCAGCGGCTTGGGCGTTCTGCGCTTGCGACGCATGGCGACGAAGAGCAGGCCGAGCGCCGCGATCTCGCAGGCGGCGCCGACGAAGCCGAGCGACCAGGTGCCGGCATGGCGCATCACCTGCTGGCCCAAAGCCGCGCCGGCGGCGATGCCGAAATAGAGGGCGGAGGCGTTGAGCGAGAGCGCGACGACGATGGCGTCCGGCGCCATCGCCGCCAGCCGCGACATCTGCGAGGGGTGGCCGGCCCAGCCCGCGCCGCTCCAGACCATGATGACGAGCGGAAGCAGATAGATCGCAATCGCCGGCGGCAGCGTCACCGCGACCAGCGAGGCCGCAAGCAGTGCCCCGGTGAGAATCGTCAGCACGACGGAGAGCGTGCGCTCGGGGCCGAAGCGGTCGCTCGCCATCCCTCCGAACTGGTTGCCGAGCGCCGAGCCGATGCCGGAAAGGACGAGCGTCGCCGCCAGCCAGGGGCCGGCGATGCCGGCATGGTTGGTCAGGAAGGGCGCGATATAGGTGTAGAGGACGAAGGCGCCGGTCGTCCAAAGCATAGTCGTGCCCAACGCCAGCAGCACGTCCGAGCGGCTCGCGACCTGCAGGCGCTCGCGCAGCGTGTTGGTGCCGTGCGGCAGGCCGGCCGGGAGCCTCGCGAAGAGCCCCGCCAGCGAGAGCACGCTCAAGCCGGCGACGATCAGGAAGGCGAGATGCCAGCCGCCGAAGCCGACGACGGCGGTGCCGATCGGGATGCCGAGAATCAACGACACGGTCATGCCGCCGGTGACCAGCGCGATGGCGCGCCCGCGCCGTTCAGGCGGCGAGATCGCCACGGCCACGGCGTTGGCGGCAGGCATGAACACGCCGGCCGCGAAGGCCATGACGACGCGCGCCAGCACGACGACGGTGAAATCCGTGGCGAAAGCCGCCCCGAGATTGGCGAGGCCGAAGACCGCCATCGCACCGATCAGGACGCGCTTGCGATCGGCATCGCCCAGCACGGTGGAGAGAATCGGCGAGCCGACCGCATAGGCCAGGGCGAAGATCGAGATGAGCAGGCCGGCGGTGTCGACGGAGACACCGAGGCCGGAAGCGAGATGGGGCAGGATGCCGGTGACGATCAGGCTGCCCGTGCCGATGGCGAAGGCGCCGCCGGCGAGGGACAAGAGACGGATGTCCATAGGAGTGATCCTTGCGGATGGTCGCTGTATCGAAGCCAGGCTTCGAAATTCAATGATCGTTGAATTAATCGCGCCTGGCGATTACCGCAAGGGTAATTTCAATGAATGTTGAATCTTGTCAGGAGTGATGCCATCGCCTATCTCGGAGGCATGAAACCGCTGTTCCATCCCGATATCGACGATGTCGCGCCGGCCGACATCTTCGCGGCGCTGGCCGATCCGATCCGGCTCGGCATTCTGGTGGCGCTCTCCGATGCAACGGAGATGGACAAGGCCCGCTGCAGCAATTTCGTCGGGCTGGCCTCGCCGTCGCTGCTCTCCTATCACTTCGCCAAGCTGCGCGAGGCCGGGATCACGCATATGCGCGTCGAGGGCACCTCGCGCTATCTCAGCATCCGGCGCGCCGATCTCGACCGGCGCTTCCCGGGATTGCTCGACAGCGTGATCGAGGCAGCGCAGCGCGACCCCAGCCTGCCGCGCGTCCCCGAACCGGCTCAGGCAAAGGGCTGAGAGCGGCCTCTCCTTGCGTTGACATGCTTACCTAAGGGTATAGCGTTGCCGCTTCCGCGATGGCGTCGAGCCGGATCGCGTCAAGCCGGCCACGCCCTAACCCGAGGAGCATGGCCATGCGTGAAGCCGACCCTCAGAAACTCGATGCGCTGGTGGGACGTCTTGTCGGCGATGTCGGAGCGTCCGTCACCGGCTCCCTGATCGTGCTGGGCGATCAGCTCGGCCTCTACAAGGCGATGGCCGATGGCGAGCCCGTCACCTCCCGGCAACTGGCCGAGAAGACGGGCCTCAAGGAGCGCTATCTGCGCGAATGGCTCGCCGGGCAGGCCTCGGCCGGCTATGTCGACTATGACGAAGGCAGCGACAGCTTCAGCCTCTCGCCGGAGCAGGCCATGGCCTTCGCGGAGGAGGACAGCCCGGCCTTCTTCGCCGGCGCCTTCGAGGTCGTCCAGTCGATGTGGATCGACGAGCCGAAGGTCGCGGAGGCCTTCCGGAGCGGTGCCGGCCTCGGCTGGCACGAGCACAGCAGATGCCTCTTCCGCGGGACCGAGCGTTTCTTCCGGCCGGGCTACAATGCCCATCTGACGGCGGAGTGGATTCCGGCTCTGGGCGATGTCGAGGCCAAGCTGCAGCGGGGCGCGACGGTTGCCGATGTCGGCTGCGGACACGGCTCCTCCACGATCCTGATGGCACAGGCCTATCCGCAGTCGCGCTTCTACGGCTTCGACTATCACGGGCCTTCGATCGAGCGGGCGCGCGAGGCGGCGGAGAAGGCCGGCGTGGGTGACCGCATCGTCTTCGAACGCGCCTCGGCCAAGGACTTCCCGGAGCGGAAATACGACCTCGTGACCATGTTCGATTGCCTGCACGACATGGGCGATCCGGTCGGCGCCGGAAAGCATGTGCGCGAGTCGCTGGCCAGGGATGGGAGCTGGATGATCGTCGAGCCCTTCGCGCACGACCATCTCAAGGACAACCTCAACCCGGTCGGGCGGATCTTCTACGGGGCATCGACGATGATCTGCACGCCGGCCTCGCTGTCGCAGGAGGTCGGCCTCGGGCTTGGCGCGCAGGCGGGCGAGATGCGCCTGCGGAAGGTTGCGCTCGATGCCGGCTTCTCACATTTCCGCCGTGCGACGGAGACGCCGTTCAACATGGTCTTCGAGGCCCGGGCCTGACACTGCAGGACTCGGCGGGACGTGAACCGYGCCGACAGGCTGTCGCGTGAGAGGCGCGATGCAGGATGACGGGACCGCGCGAGGCAAAAAATCATTCGCCCCGCGCGCCCGATGATCTAGGAAGCGCGGATGCCGCTTCGTCGCTATCCGCGCCAGTTCCGCCAACTCGTCAGCTATGCCTTCGCCGGTGGGCTGACGGCGGTGGCCCATTACGGCGTGCTGATCGGGCTGGTGGAGGGCGCCAGGCTCGATCCCGTGCCGGCGACGCTCGCCGGCTTCGTCGTCGGCGCGCTGGTCTCCTACGGGTTGAACCGCTGGATGACCTTCGACGCGACGCGCAGCCA
>NZ_JBFRDQ010000041.1:0-34482 GCF_052113865.1 Allobosea sp. TAB14
AGCTCAAGCCGCAGGACGCGACGCATCCCGGCGCGGAAACCGCGGCCCGGCAGCAGCCGGCCCAGCCGGAAAATGCCGGCAAGATCGGCGACCGCGTCGGCGACGCCAATGCGCCGGCGCAGGGCCGCTCCAACAATGCGGGCGGCAACAACGCGGCCGGCACGCCGGTGCAGCAGCCGGGCGGCGAGATCGCCGTCGCCCAGCGCGCCATCCTCTATGTCGAGAACCCGGACAACCCCCAGCAGCCGCGCACCGTCAATGGCCGCGTCTTCTGGCGGCTCGACAGCGAGAGCGCCGGCCAGGGCCGGCCCGTCGAGACCATCGTGCGCGCCACCATCGAAATCCCGGAAGCGGGCGTCAATCTCGACTTCACCATCCGGCGCAACACCGATTCGGCCTTCCCCGCCTCGCACATCGTCGGCATGCGCTTCACCGCCACCGGCGACCCGGCGACGCAGGGGATCAAGGAAGTCGGCGTACCGCAGTTCAAGACCGCGGAAGGCGAGCGCGGCGCGCCGCTCTCGGCGATCAACTCGGCGCTCGGCGACAATCTCTTCGTCGCGGCCCTGTCCAACGTGCCGGTCGAGGTCGAGCGCAACACCGATCTCATCCTGAACCGGAGCTGGATCGACCTGCCCGTGCTGTTCACCTCCGGTCGCCGCGGCATCATCACCTTCGAGAAGGGCGTCTCGGGCGCCCAGACGCTGGGCGACGCCTTCGGCCGCTGGCAGTAGCCCCTGCCGGCTTCGGAGACGCCCGGTCTCCACAAGGAGAGAGGCGCCCGCGCCTCTATTTCCGGGGCGGCCGGCCGACCCCGCTCGCCACCAGCGCGCCGATGACGATGAGCGCGCAGGAGGCCGCCAGCAGCCAGCTCGCCTGCGCATAGCCGAACAGCACGAGCACCAGCGTCGAGAGCACCGGGGCGGCGTAGGAGGCGACGCCGAGCAGCGCGACATCGCCCTGCTTCATGCCGATGTCCCAGACGACGAAGGCGAGCCCGATCGAGCCGAGCCCGAGGCCGAGAACACCGGCCCACTCCACCCCCGTGAGCGACCACAGCGTCGTCTCGAAGGCGAAATGGCAGAGGAGAGCCGGCACGGCGCAACCCAGCATGGTGACGCAGAGGCTTTCCGACGGCACATCGGCGAAGCGGCGCGAGACCACCGAATAACTCGCCCAGACGAAGGCGCCGAGCGCGGCCAGCACATGGCCGA
This sequence comes from Allobosea sp. TAB14, assembly GCF_052113865.1. Lineage (NCBI taxonomy): Bacteria > Pseudomonadati > Pseudomonadota > Alphaproteobacteria > Hyphomicrobiales > Alloboseaceae > Allobosea > Allobosea sp. TAB14. The sequence goes on from NZ_JBFRDQ010000041.1 coordinate 1,215, forward strand.
AAGCGAGCCCGCCGCCGCTGCCGAGGCCGCCGGAAACGAGGAGCCCGGTCGCGACGAGCCCGATGAAGGCGCCGACGAGATGGCGGGTCTTCAGCCCGCCGCCGGGCAGGAGCGCGGCGAAGAGCACGATCAGCAGCGGCCAGAGATAATGGATCAGGTTCGCTTCCGCCGGCGGCGCCGTCTTCACCGCGGCATAGTAGAGCGCGCTGTCGCCGAACGGGCCGTAGAGGCCCAGTGCGAAGGAGGCCGGCGTCGGCCTGATCCGGCTGAGCTCGCCGCGCAGCGCCGTGATGGCGAGGATCAGCAGGCCGCCGATGRCRAASGTCATGSCGACGAGCTGGAACGGMGGYACSCGMCCSGACATSGCSGTGAACAGMGCSAGCGTCGACCAGAGCAGGATGGCGCAGAAGCCGATGAGAGTGGCGGTGCGGGAGGTCATGACGAAAAGCCGGGCTCGAAACAGGGCGGCGATAGCAGGTTTCGTCGGGCTTGCCGATGGGCCGGCGCCAGTTTGTCCGGCAGCCCCCGGCATCATGCTGCATTGCACCTCAGCATGGCAGCCATGGGCGCCATGTTCCGGAAACCGTTGACCGCGACGCCGGCTCGCATCATGCCTCATTCATGACCACGATCCCGATAGAAGGCGTCGTCCGCCGCCCGTTGATGCCGGTTCTGGCGGCGCTCAGTGTCGCCCATCTGCTGAACGACCTCGTCCAGTCGATGATCCCGGCGCTGTATCCTCTGATCAAGGATGCCTATCGGCTCGACTTCATGCAGATCGGCTTCATCACGCTGGCCTTCCAGGTGACGTCGTCGCTGCTGCAGCCGCTGCTCGGCTATGTCACCGACCGCAGGCCCTGGCCCTATGCGATGGTCGCCGGGATGTGCTCGACGCTGACCGGGCTGCTGCTACTCTCCTTCGCCCACAGCTATGCCGTCGTGCTGCTGGCGGCCGGGCTGATCGGCCTCGGCTCGGCGGTGTTCCACCCGGAAGCGACGCGCATGGCACGCCACGCCGCCGCGGGGCGGCAGGGGCTGGCGCAGGGCGTGTTCCAGGTCGGCGGCCATGTCGGTTACGCCATCGGCCCGCTGCTGGCGGCGATGGTGGTGGTGCCGCGCGGGCAGGAGAGCCTGTCCTGGTTCTCGCTGGTCGTGCTGCTGGCGATGGGGCTGATGGGCTGGATCGGCGCGCGCTATGCGGCGATGCGGCGCGAGCAGACATCGTCCAAGGAGCATGTCGAGGAAATCGCCAGCCACGGCCTGCCGCGCGGGCGCATCATCCTGGCCATGACCGTACTGGTCGTGCTGCTGATCTCGAAGAACGGCTACACGGCTGCCTTCACCTCCTACTACACCTTCTACCTGATCACGCGCTTCGGCGTGGAGGTGCAGCTCTCGCAGATCATGCTGTTTCTCTATCTCGTGGTCGGCGCCATCGGCGTCATCCTCGGCGGCATGATCGGCGACCGGATCGGCCGCGACCGGGTGATCTGGCTGTCGATCCTGGGCTCGCTGCCCTTCGCGCTCGCGCTGCCTTACGTGGATTTGTTCTGGACGGGCGTGCTCAGCATCATCGTCAGCTTCATCATGGCGAGCGCCTTCTCGGCGATCCTGATCTACGCCATCGATCTGGTGCCGCACCGCATCGGCCTTGTCGGCGGTCTGTTCTACGGCCTGTCCTTCGGGCTGGGCGGCGTGGCGGCGGCGGCTCTCGGCGCGCTCGCCGACCAGGTCGGCATCATCCAGGTGTTCAAGCTCTGCGCCTGGCTGCCGGCACTGGGGCTCCTGACCTTCCTGCTGCCGAGGGGAGCGCGGAAGGCCTGAACTTCCATCGGAAGCGCTCCGGCATGGATTCCCGGTCAGGCCCGGGATGACTGCGTGGCCCCGTCGTGCTCTAGATCGCCGCCAAGCGGACGACCTCGCCGTCTTCCTTTGTGAACGAGTCGGGGCGGCGTTCCAGAAGCTCGAGCACGACTTCGGAAGGGCGCGCCAGCTTCACGCCCTTCGTCGTAACGACGATCGGGCGGTTCACCAGGATGGGCAGGGCGACCATCGCGTCCAGAATCCGATCCTCGGAGATTCCCGGGTCGAGCAGGCCGAGCTCGGCAGCCGGCGTGCCTTTCTCGCGCAGGATATCGCGCGGCGGTGCCGCCATCGCGTCGAGCAATTGCCGGAGCTGCGCCAGAGTCCAACCCGTGTCGAGATAATGGACAACCGTCGGTTCGTAGCCGGCGGCGCGGATCATCGCGAGCGCATTGCGCGAGGTGCCGCAGGCGGGATTGTGGAAGATGGTGATCGGAAAGCCGGCAGTCATGGCGCCGCATTCTCCTGAAGAAGCCAGTGGAAGACCATCGAGGCTGCCGCGGCACCCGCCAGCTGCGCCGCAAGGAAAACCGGCACGGAGCCGGGAGCGATCCCCGCGAAGCTGTCGGACAGGCTGCGCGCCAGCGTGACGGCGGGGTTGGCGAAGGAGGTCGAGGCCGTGAACCAGTAAGCCGACACGATGTAGAGGCCGACGATCGACGGCACGGCCTGCGGCCTCAAGCGCGCTGCCCCGCAAATGGCGGCGACGAGGCCGAAGGTGGCGACGAATTCCGACAAGGCCTGGCCCGGACCGTCGCGAAGCTTGCCCGAAACCTGCAGAAGCGGCTCGGCAAACATGGCATGGGCGAGCCAGACGCCGAGAACGGCGCCGATGAGCTGCGTTGCGACATAGGCGCAAGCCACCCTCCGGGGCAGTTCGCGCCGAAGCGTCGCGACCAGGGTGACGGCCGGGTTGAAATGCGCGCCCGACACCGGGCCGAAGATGGTGATGAGCACGACCAGCCCTGCCCCGGTCGCCAGCGTATTGCCCATAAGCGCTATCGCGATGTTTCCGCCGGCCAGCCGCTCGCCCATGATGCCGGAGCCAATGACGATGGCGAGCAGGGCCATCGTTCCCAGCCCCTCCGCTGCCAGGCGGTGCGCCAGCGTCGCATCCGCAATGGGGCTGACCGCCGCGTGCATGGCGAAGTTACGCTGAGGCGGCGTCATGGGCGCAGCAAGCCGCTTGCGCGAATTTCTCCGCGAGCGGCAGGCAGATCTCGGGGGATCCGCCGCAGCAATCGTCGAGGAGATAACCGAGCAGCCGCGTCATCTCGTCATACCCGGCGGTATAGACGATCGAGCGGCCCTCCCGCCGCGCCGCGATCAGGCCGGCATGGCTGAGCACGGTCAGATTGGCTGAAAGGCTGCTGGGAGGTACGCCGAGGCGGCGCGCGATCTCCCCGGCGGCGATGCCGTCGGGGCCTGTCTRGACGAGCATGCGGAAGACCGCCAGGCGACCTTCATGAGCGAGCGCGGAAAGGCGCGTGACGGCATCTGTAATTTCCATATTTCCACGATATAGGAAATATGGAAATATACAAGTACGGAAGCGCTGCTTCTGCGGGCGGCCTCAGGCCTGGGAGCGCCCCGGGCATCTCTTGGCGGAAGAGCTCCCCCTCCGGTGCGAGATTCTCGGGTCACCGCCTTGCGGCGCCCGAGAACGACGGCGGATTGCCGGGCGGCTCACGCCATGTACTGGCCGCCATTGGCCGAGAGGGTCGAGCCGGTGATGAAGCCTGCATCCGGGCCGGCGAGGAACACGACCGCCCGGGCGATCTCCTCGGGCTCGCCGAGTCGCCCGACCGGGATATGCGGCAGGATCGACTTCTCGATCACGGCGGGATCGATCGCCTTGACCATTTCGGTGGCGATGTAGCCGGGGCAGATCGCGTTCACGGTGATGCCGGCGCGTGCGCCCTCCTGCGCCAGCGCCTTGACGAAGCCGATATCGCCAGCCTTGGCGGCGGAGTAGTTCACCTGACCCATCTGGCCCTTCTGGCCGTTGATCGAGGAGATGCAGATGACGCGACCGAATTTGCGGGCGCGCATGCCTTCCCAGACCGGGCGGGTCATGTTGAAGAGCGAGTTTAGGTTGGTGTTGATCACCGCGTCCCACTGATCCCTGGTCATCTTGTGGAACATGCCGTCGCGGGTGATGCCGGCATTGTTGACGAGCACGTCGACCGGCCCGAGCTCAGCCTCGACCTTGGCGATGCCGGCGACGCAGGACTCATAGTCGCCGACGTCCCATTTATAGAGCGTGTAGGGCACGTCCACGTCCTTGGTGATGGCCTGTCCGCAGATGACGCGGCCTTGCGCGGCGTCGAAGGTGAGCGTCGGCTGGCCGTAGAGCGACCAGCCCTGGCTCAAGGCTTCGGTGACCCGATGACAGAACGCAGCGTCATCGGGCCCGGTGAGATAGCGGTAGAGCGTCGTGCGCTTCGCCATAAGCAGAGGCGCTTGTCTCAGCGCTCCACGGCCAAGGCGACGCCCATGCCGCCGCCGATGCAGAGCGTGGCGAGGCCCTTCTTGGCGTCGCGCTTGGCCATCTCGTGGAGCAGCGTCACCAGCACGCGAGCGCCCGACGCGCCGATCGGGTGGCCGATCGCGATGGCACCGCCATTGACGTTGACGATGTCAGGGTTCCAGCCGAGATCCTTGTTGACCGCGAGCGCCTGCGCGGCGAAGGCCTCGTTGGCCTCGACGAGATCGAGATCGGCGACCTTCCAGCCGGCCTTCTCGAGCGCCTTGCGGGTCGAGGGGATCGGGCCCGTGCCCATGATCGCCGGATCGACGCCGGCCGTCGCCCAGGAGGCGATGCGGGCGAGCGGGGTGAGGCCGCGGCGGGCCGCTTCCTTGGCCGTCATGATGACGAGGGCGGCGGCACCGTCATTGAGGCCGGACGCGTTGCCGGCGGTCACCGTGCCGTCCTTGGAGAAGGCGGGCTTGAGCTTGGCCATGGCTTCCAGCGTCGCGCCGTGGCGCGGATACTCGTCGCTGTCGACGACCACGTCGCCCTTGCGGGTCGAGATGGTGAAGGGAACGATCTCGTCCTTGAACCGGCCAGCCTTCTGGGCAGCCTCGGCCTTGTTCTGCGAACCCACGGCGAAGCGGTCCTGCTCCTCGCGGCTGATCTGGTACTTGGTCGCGACGTTCTCGGCCGTGGTGCCCATATGGTAGCCGTGGAAGGCGTCCCAGAGCCCGTCCTTGATCATGGTGTCGATGAATTTGGTGTCGCCCATCTTGGTGCCCGCGCGCAGATGCGAGGCATGCGGCGCCAGCGACATCGATTCCATGCCGCCGGCAACGATGATGTCGGCATCGCCATTGGCGATCTGCTGCAGGCCGATGGCGACCGTGCGCAGGCCCGAGCCGCAGAGCTGGTTGAGGCCCCAGGCGGTCTTCTCCTGCGGGATGCCGGCGGCCATCGCGGCCTGGCGGGCGGGGTTCTGGCCCTGGCCGGCGGCGAGCACCTGGCCCAGCACGACCTCGTCGACCTCGGCCGCCTCGACCTTGGCGCGCTTCAGCGCTTCCTTGATCGCGGCGGCGCCGAGATCATGGGCGGGAGTGTTGGCAAAAGCGCCGTTGAAGGCGCCTACCGCCGTGCGCGCTGCGCCGACGATCACGATGTCCGTATCTGCCATGGGGGAATTCCTTGCTTGCTATTCTGCTGTGACCTGCCGCGCCGCTCCCGCCGGCGCAACCTTCGCCCACCTTCGAAGGCCGCCGTGACGCCGTCAAGTCAGCCCTACTGCCATATCCGGCGTTTGGCAGGGCCTCCCGGCTGTGGAGCGCGCGGTCGCGGCGGAGACATCGCCTCAATTCCGACCGGTTTTTGCGCCGCACGCTCAAAAAGCTTGCGGCGCAGCACCGAGAGGCTATCGTCACGGCAGGGAGAACGTTCCGCCAAACGGCGCCGGCACCGCCGGCACGGGGCGGATCAACGTCTAGCAGGACATGATGGCCAGCGAAAAAGAACCGACCGTCATCAAGAAATACGCCAATCGGCGCCTCTACCATACGGGTACGAGTTCCTACGTCACCTTGGAGGATCTGGCCGGGCTGGTGCGCGGCGGCGAGGATTTCGTCGTCTACGACGCCAAGTCGGGAGAGGACATCACCCGCTCGGTGCTCGCGCAGATCATCTTCGACGAAGAGGCCAAGGACGGTCAGAACCTGCTGCCGATCGCGTTCCTGCGCCAACTGATCCGCTTCTACGGCGACAGCATGCAGGCGCTGGTGCCGCGCTATCTCGAATTCTCGATGGAGAATTTCGCGCAGGAGCAGAGCAAGTTCCGCGAGCAGATGAGCAAGGCCTTCGGCAGCCCGGCCTTCGGCGGCACCGCCTTCGGAGCGCCCGCGCTCGACGCCATCCAGGCGCAGACCCGCGCGAACATGCAGATCTTCACCGAGGCCTTCCGGATGTTCAATCCCTTCACCGCCGCGGCGGCCGCGAAGGCGAAGCAGGAAGCCGCGTCGGAGCCGGCCAAGGCCGACGATCTCGGCGATCTCAAGCGCGAGCTCACCGAAATGCGCGAGCGGCTGGACAAGCTTTCCCGCAGCAAGTGAGCCGAAGGCGGCGGGCGTTGCCCGCCGCAGCCCCGGCCTGCATCAGCCGACGGCGCGGCGGCGCTCCGGCTGGGCTTCCGTCACGAGCTCGGCGCGACCGACGAGATGGCCCTGCAGATAGGTCACGCCCCARTCGCGCAGCATCGTCGCCTGCAACTCGTCATCGACCCAYTCGGCGACGGTCTCGACCWCGAGATGGCGSGCGAGRTCGATCAGCGTGCGGACATAGAAGCGGTCRTCGGTCGARCGGCGCAGRTTCTGCGTRAAGGCSCCGTCSAKCTTCAGGATGTCGATCGGGAAGGCGCGCAGATGCYKSAGCGAGGTATGSCCSGCGCCGAAATCGTCGAGCGCGATGCGGCAGCCATGCTGCTTGATCCGGGCGAGCAGCTTCGCGATCCGGACCGGGTCCTGGATGGTCGCCGTCTCGGTGATCTCGACGATCAGCCGTGAGGCGAGGCCGCGCGACGAGCCGGCCAGCGTCAGGAAGGCGTCGAGCCATTCGGGATCGCCGAGCGAGACCGGCGAGACGTTGATCGACAGCTTGAGCGCCGGGTCCCCGGCCAGCATCGCCAGCGCAAGCTCGAACACGCGATGGTCGAACAGCCGCACCAGACCGCGCCGCTCGAGCAGCGGCACCAGCTCGGCCGAAGCGAAGAACAGGCCGGCCTCGGGCTGCCCGACGCGCAGCAGCGCTTCGTGGAAGGCGACCTCGCGGGTGCGGGCCGAGACGACAGGCTGCAGGGCCAGCCGCACCCGCCGCTCGTTCAGCGCGGTGACGGCCTGGACGTCGAGCCCGCCATGGTCGGCCCTGTCCTGGTGCCGGCGCTGCGGGCGGGCGATGACGGCATCCTCGCAGGCGCCAGCCCGCGCCGCCGCCAGCGCGCCCTCGGCCGCCGCCAGCAATTCGCCGGCATGGCTGCCGAGCTCGGGCGCATGGGCCGCGCCGACGCGCAGCCGCACCAGCGCGATGCCGTGGCTGGTCTCGATGGCGGATTCCGCGACCACCTTGATGAAGCGGCGGGCCGCCGAATCGATCTGGTCGCGCGGGCAGCCGGACAGGATGATCGCGAAGCTGTTGCCGGCATAGCGAACGAGATGGTCGCGCTGGCGCGTCACCGAGCGCAGCCGCTCATGCGCCGTGATGACGATCTCGTCGGTCGCCTCATGGCCGAAATCGTCGTTGAGGCGCGCAAGCTCGTCGATCGCCGCGACGAGGACGACCACCGGCCGGTCCTGCGGCAGATGCTCCTGCAGGCTGAGGCCGATCTGCTCGACCAGGGCCGGGCGATCGCAGAGATCGCTGCCGGAAGAGCCAAATTCCTCGCTGCGCACCGCACGGTCGAGTCGCAGCACGCCGCGGGCGCAGGCCGGGCGGCCGTCGCTGCCGGCGAACCAGCGGCCGGTATCCTCCGCCCACATCTTCCGGCCGCCGAGATCGATCGCGTAGCGGGTGCGGTAGAGCACGCCCTCGCCCTGATCCTGCTCGCTCGAGCCGAAGATCGCGTCGTAGCGGCTCGGGCCGCTGCCGGGCTCGACGAGTGCGGCGAAGCCGATGCCCCGCGTCATCGCCCGCTCCGGGAGCGTGCCGAAGACATCCGCGGCATTCGGGCCCAGGCTCAGCGCGTCGCTCTGGATGTCCCAGCTATAGACCACCTCGCCGATCGACGAGAGCAATCCCCTCGGATCAGCCGCATTGTCCTTGCGGAAGCTGAAAAGCGCGGGGGAAGGCATCGCGGGCGGCCTCATCGGACTGTTCGCGCCGCATCGTTCTGGTGCGGCCCCGCCATGTCCGGCTGGTTGGGGAAGTGTTTCGAAATGATGAAGGGTTTTTGCTTAACGCCCCGTTAAGCCTGGCGACCGTCTTGCAACTTCCGCCCCGTCACAGAGTGCCCGTGCCGGAGTGAGACATATGCGTAACGGAGAGAGGCCAGCGCCTGAGGGGTTGAACCTCAGCGCGTCCGCGCTCGTGCTGCTGCAGGCCGCGGCCTTCAAAGCGCGGATCGGGCCCTTCGCGCTCAAGGGCCTGGCGACGTCGCAATCGGCCGTGCTGCTTTATCGCGCCGCGGCGCGGCTGGCGGCGTTGTCGTCGGCGAGGCGCTGAAGGGCTTACAGCCCCGCCCCCGGCATATGGCGGATAGGGCAGCCATTCCGGCGCCGTCATGCTCACAGGTTCCGAGCGCGACTCTCGGCCCGACAAGACAAAGAAAAAACCGGCCTTTCGGCCGGTTTCATCAGATTCGAGCGAAGGCCGGAGGCGATCCGGCCATTCCGGCTCAGGCGTCGGCCTTGACCTTGAGAACCTGGCGGCCGCGATACATGCCGCTCTTCAGATCGACATGGTGCGGGCGGCGCAGTTCGCCGGAGTTCTTGTCCTCGATATAGGTGGGCTGCTTCAGCGCGTCGGCCGAGCGGCGCATGCCGCGCTTCGACGGCGACGTCTTCTTCTTCGGAACGGCCATTGTACTCTCCATCGTGCCGCCGCTCGGAGCGCCGCTCGCCAAAGCTGCGCCACCGCCACGACGACGGATCAATCTCGTGAGGCGTTGCCCATACACGCTCAGGCGCGCGCTGGCTAGAGCCTCATGTGAAAAAGTGGCTGACTGACCATTGCCCACAACGATGTCGGGCGCCGGAGCCGGCTTCGTCTTCGCGGAGGAGTTAGCCGGGCAAGGCGCAATTGCCAAGGGAGCCGAGCTGGCCCATGCGGCGCAGCACGCGCCCGGAGGCCGATTGCAGCGCGCGACTCGGCTTGCCCGGATTGCGCAGGATCGGATTCGGCAGGGCCCCGGCAAGACGCGCCGCCTCCACCGGGGTGAGCCGGGCCGCGGATTTGCGGAAATAGTGCTGCGCCGCAGCCTCGGCCCCGAACAGGCCCTCGCCCCATTCCGCGACGTTGAGATAGACCTCGATGACGCGCGGCTTGCCCCAGGCGAGGTCGCTCACCATCGCGAGCGGGATTTCCAGCCCCTTGCGGATGTAGGAGCGCCCCGGCCAGAGGAAGACGTTCTTGGCCGTCTGCATGGTCAGCGTCGATGCGCCGCGGCTCGGCCCGTCCTCGTCTTCCATCACCGCGTTGAGCTCGACCCAGTCGACACCGCGATGGCTGCAGAAGCGCTGGTCCTCGGAGGCGATGACCGCGCGGATCAGATTGGGCGAAATCCGCTCCAGCGGCACCCATTCGCGCTCGACCGGCCGCAGCGTCAGCCAGCGGCCGAGCATCAGCGTCGAGGGCACGGGCACGAATCGATAGAGCACCAGAGCAACGACGAGGGCGAGGACGAGCCAGAAGGTCAGCCTCAGGCACCATCCGAAAACCCAAGCCAGGAGACCGCTCCCTGTTTCCCGCCGCTCCGCCGACGCATCCGCCATGGCCCCGCACCTTGACGATGCGGCAAACGTCCGGCAAGGCCCCCGTCCCGGCAGCGAACGCGAGACCCACGCATGAGTTCCGTCCCGTCACAGGCCAGCCACGCCGATCTCGATGCCCGGCTGGCGCAGAATGCCGCGGCGGTCGAGACGCTGCTAGAGAGCCTCCTGTCCGAGACGCCGGCGGCCGGCGAAATCCTGCGTCCGCCGCGTCTGGTCGCCGCGATGCGCCACGGCGCGCTCGCGGGCGGCAAGCGGCTGCGACCGTTCCTGACGGTGGAGACGGCCCGGCTTCTCGGCGTTCCCTCGGCACAGGCGCTGCGGGCCGGCGCTGCGGTCGAACTGCTGCATTGCTATTCGCTTGTTCATGACGACCTGCCGGCGATGGACGACGACGATCTGCGCCGGGGGCGCCCCACCGTCCACAAGGCCTATGACGAGGCAACCGCGATCCTGGCGGGCGATGCCCTGCTGACGCTCGCCTTCGACGTGCTGGCCGATCCGGAGACGCATGAATCGGGTGAGATCAGGGTGGCGCTGGTGCGCTGCCTCGCCCGCGCCTCCGGGCTTGGCGGCATGGTCGGCGGCCAGATGCTCGACCTCGCCGCCGAGGGCCGCTTCGAGGCGCAGAAGCATGCCTTGACCGAGGCGGAGATCCGGCGCCTGCAGGCGATGAAGACCGGGGCGCTGCTGGCGGCCAGCGTCGAGATCGGCGCGCGGCTGGGCGGCGCCGATGCGGCGGCGCTGACGGCGCTCGACGCCTATGGCCGGGCGCTGGGCGCGACCTTCCAGATCGCCGACGACATTCTCGACGTCGAGGCCGATGCGGCCCAGATGGGCAAGGCGACGGCGAAGGACGAGGACAAGGGCAAGGCGACSCTGATCGGCGTGCTGGGGCTCGMCGGCGCCAAGCGCGAGCGCGACCGGCTGAGCGAGGCGGCGGTGGAGGCACTCGACGGCTTCGGGGCCACGGCGGACACGCTCAGGGCCGCGGCGCGCTTCGCCGCGCAGCGAAAGAGCTGAGAGGCGCGGGGAGCGGTCCGCTCAGTTCCGCCGGAGCAGCCGCTCCAGATAATCCAGTTCCTCCTGCGGCCGCAGCGGATCGCCGAGGCGCTTGCGCAGCTCCTCCAGGATGCGCCGCGCCCGCTGCGTCGCGCTCTCGTCGGCGCCGGGAACCTTGACCCGGCCATCGGCCCAGTCGCGCTGACGCTGCGGGCGGCCGAGCGGATCCTCGCTGCCGCGCTGCTGGGCCGAGGGGCGGCCCTGCTGGCGCCCGTCCGGCTCGCCATAGGCCTGGCCCTCGCCGTCGCCCTCGCCGGGCTGGCCCTGCATCTGCTGGGCGAGGTTCTGGCCGCCGCGGCGCAGCGCGTCGAGCGCGCGGCCCTGCGCGTCCAGCGCCCCTTCCCCGTCGCCTTGCCCGAGCTGCCGCTCGGCCTCGCGCATCGCCTCCTCGGCCTCACCGAGCTCGCCATTCTGCGGCGCGCCCATGCCGCGCATGCGCCGCTGCAGATCCTGCAGCCGCTCGCGCAGGGCCTGCTGGCGCTGGGACAGACCACCCTGCCCCTGGCCGTTCTGGCCCTGCATGCCCTCGCCGCCTTCGCCGTCCTCGCCCTGATCGCCCGGTTGCTGGCCGGGCTGCTGACCGCGCTGGCCCTGCTGGCCGCGTTGCCCTTGCTGGCCCTGCTGGCCACGCTGACCGGGGCGCGCCTGCTGCTGGCCGGGGCGCTGGCCGCGCTGGGTCTGCCCCTGCCCGCGCTGCTGGTTCTGATAGGTCTCGTCGCGCAGGTTCTGCTGGTCGCGCGTCATCCGGTCGAGATCGCCCAGCGCCTGGTTCATCTGGTTCTGGCGCGGATCGCCCTGGCCGGGCCGCGCCATCTGCAGATTGTTGAGCATCCGGTTGAGCTCTTCCATCAGCCGCTGCGCCTCGGCCATGTCGCCGCGCCGCGACAATTCCTCGATGCGATCGAGCATGTTCTGCAGGTCGCGTGGCGTCACCGTCCGGAAATTCTCCGGCAGCTGCGCCTGGTTCTGCTGGCCGTTCTGCTGCTGGCGCATCATCTGCTCGGCGAGCTGGCGCATGTAGTTGTCCATCGCCCGCCGCATCTCCTCGGTGAGCTTCTTGATCTCCTCCTCGGAGGCGCCACGCTCCAGCGCCTGCTGCAGATTCTCCTGCGCCTGCCGCAGCGCCCGCTCGGCATCGGACATGTCGCCGTCCTCGAGCTGGAGCGCCATCGCCCACATCAGCTCGGACACCTCGCGCAACTCGTCGTCGCTGCCGGATTTGCGCAGCCGCTCCGTCAGCATGCGCATGCCGAGATAGGTCCCCATCTCCTTCATGAAGAGCCCGGGCTCGATCATCAGCGCATCCATGGCGAGCTGCACCCTGGAGCGGTCGTCGACATTCATCACGAGCTTGCGCCGCTGCTCGACCAGCGCCTTGGCCAGCGGATTGGTGAAGGTGCGCTGCGGCAGCACGACCTCGACCGGCTGGCTGCGCCCCTCCTGCCCGGCCTCGTCCTTGGCGATCAGCACCATCCGGACCTTCGCCCCGGCCCAGGGATGCGCCGAGAAATCGACGGTGCCCTTGAGCTCCTCCTCGCCGGTGGCGGAGGAGGGCACGGCGAGGTTCTGCTTCGGCGGGTCGACCAGCGAGCGGCCGCCGGCAGCGGCGTCGGGGCGCGAGACATCGACCTCGATCGAGGCGATGCCGTAATCGTCCTTGGCCTTGTAGGTGATGCTCAAGCCCCCAGACTGGGCGCCAACGACCGGCTTCGGCGTATCGACGAAGGCGATGGTCGGCGGCAAATCGGGAATGGCGGTGATGCTGAGCGTGGTGCCGGGCGCGCCGCTGCCGGTCAATCTCAGCGTGCCGTTGCCGGCGAGCACATAGCGCTTCTCCAGCACCGCCTGCTGCGGGTCGCTGCCTTGCGCCTGCCGGGCCGGCTGGGCGCCCGCCTCGCCTTCTTGGGCCTTGCCGTCTTGGGCCTCGGCCGGCTTGGTCTCGAGCTTTCCGGTGGTGACGACGTCCATATTGGTCTTGCCGGCGATGCGCACGACGATCGTCGACTTCTCCGGCGCGCTGAGACGCGGGCTCGCGAGCTTGGCGAAGTCGATCAGGATCGGCGGCAGGCGGGTATAGGCCGGCGGGTCGATCCAGGCGTCGATGCGGGTCGAGGGCGAGGCGCCCGGCGGACCCTGCCAGTCGAAGGCGGCGGAGAGGCGCTGGGTCGTCTCGGGGCCGGCGACGAAGAAGGCCGCGATGGCGGCGAGCAGCGGCACCGCGCGCAGCGCCCGCCGGTCGCGAGCCGCCATCAACGGACGCGGCGCCTCGATCCTGAGCGCCGCGACCTGCCGGCTCTGGCGCTCGACATGCAGCTTCCAGAGAGCTTGCGAAACCGGATCGCTGGAGCCGACGGCGAGGCTGTCCTCCAGCGCCGAAGCGGGCCGATGCCCGCCGGCGAAGGAGCGATCGAGCCGGGTCAGCGCGTCGCGATGCGTCGGCAGCACGATGCGGGCGACGTGCCAGAGGCTGGCGAGAAAGGCCCCCGCAAAGGCGAGCACGCCCGCGATCCGCCCATACCAGGGCAGATGGGTCCAGAGCCCGAACCAGGACAAGGCGAGGAAGGCGAGGACGACACCGAGCGGCAACCACAGCCGCGGCCACAGCCGTTCCCAGCCGAGCGAAACCCGCGAGGCCAGCGTGAGGCGGCGCAACCGTTGCCGGATGCCGTCCATCGTGTCGGGCGCCTTGCGGCGCTCTGCCTCGCTCATGCCATCGCTCCGGGCAGCCCCCATTTCCGTCGGTTCATCGCCTTACTGAAGCAGGCTAACACGGGAATGTGGCATTGCCAGTCCCCGGACCGGCCTTTGCACCGCGCTCGACGTTTCGTGAACGGGCACACAGGCCGTCATGCCCGGGCTTGACCCGAGCATCGCTGAAACCAGAGCCAACTGGTCATGAGATTCTCGGGTCAAGCCCGAGCATGACGCGTGAATTTACGCGAACCACCCCGGCAACCTGTCCGCCCCGATCAGCTCCTCATAGCTCTGGCGCGGACGGGTCACGGCATATTGGTCGCCCTTGACCATCACCTCGGCCACGAGCAGGCGCTGATTGTAGGTCGAGGACATCGAGGCGCCATAGGCGCCGGCGGTCATGAAGGCGATGAGATCGCCTTGCTTCAGCGCCGACAGCACCCGCCCCGTGGTGAAGGTGTCGCCCGATTCGCAGATCGGCCCGACCACGTCATAGGCGACGTCCGGCGCCCCGATCGCCGGCTCGGCCACCGGCCAGATCTCGTGATAGGCCTCGTACATCGCCGGCCGGACGAGGTCGTTCATCGCCGCGTCGACGATGAGGAACTGCTTGGTCGGACGCGGATTGAGATGCAGTACCCGCGTCAGCAGGATGCCGGCATTGCCGACGATGAGACGTCCCGGCTCGAAGCCGAGCTCGACATCGAGCCCCTTCGTCACCCGTCCCACCATCTCGGCATAGGCCTCGATCAGCCCCGGGCCGTAATCGAAGCTCTTCGGGATGTCGTAGGGAATGCCCAACCCGCCGCCGAGATCGAGCCGCTCGACGCGGTGCCCCTCCCCCTTCAGCGCGCCGACCAGCGCCACCATCTTGGAATAGGCCGCCTCGAAGGCGTCGATCTCGCGAATCTGGCTGCCGATATGCACGGCAAGCCCCATGATCCGCACGCCCGGCATGTTGGCCGCCCGCCCATAGAGCCGGCCGACCTCCTCGAAGGAGACGCCGAACTTGTTTTCGGAGGAGCCCGTCGTGATCTTGGCATGGCCGCCGGCGCCGATATCGGGATTGACCCGGAACACCGCCTCCTGCCGCTTGCTGAGCGAGGCCGAAACCTTCGAGAGCAGGTCGAGCTCGCTCTCGCTCTCGATATTGACCTGGTAGATCCCGGCCTCGACGGCGAAACGCAATTCCTGCTCGCTCTTGCCGACGCCGGAAAACACGATCTTCTCGGGCGGGATGCCGGCGGCCAGCGCCTTGCGCACCTCGCCCTCGGAGACGGTATCGACGCCCGCTCCGAGCGCGCCCAGCGTCTTCAGCACGCCGAGATTGCCATTCGCCTTCATGGCGTAGAAGACATGCGCCTTGCCCGCCGGCACGGCCTTCTTCAGTGCCTGCTCGAAGAGCTTGTAGTGCCGCTCGATCGTCGCGCTCGAATAGACATAGACCGGCGTGCCAACTTCGGCCGCGATCCGGTTGAGGTCGACGCCCTCGGCATGAAGCGAGCCGTCGCGATAGGCGAAATGATGCATGGGCGGAACCCCGGAACGAGATCTGTTGAACCGTCGCCGTCATCCCGGGCGACCGAAGGGAGACCCGGAAGCCCTGCCGGAGCGCTTCCGGTCGAGGCTCAGGCATGGATCCCGGCTCTGCGCTACGCTTGGCCGGGATGACTTCGCGGCAAGCTGGTGAGGGCGCCGCCGCTCACATCAGCGGATCGAGCAGGAACGGTTTTTCCGGCACGGTGATCGCCCGGTTCGCCTTGGCCGGCTTGGCCAGCACCGAGGCCRAACCGTAATCCGACACGTCGTTCGACTGCGCGCCGATCTGGTTGTCCGGCAGGTCGACGGCGCCGGAGACGTTCGGCGGCGCTTCGAGCGGCCCCTTGCGCCCGCAGGCGGCGAGCGCCACGCCGAGGAGGCCGACGACCAGGAGGGTGCGGCCGAATTTCAGGCGGGCAAGATTCAGACGGGATGGAAGCACGAAGACGAACCCTCGAACGAAACGTGGCGGGACAGTAGCGGAGGATGCGGCGAAGCGCGAGCGGTTGCGACAATCCTTCGCCGTCATTCCGGACGCCGCGAAACGGAGATCCGGAATCCATCGTAGAGCACCAACGCCCGTCGATGGATCCCGGGTCAAGCCCGGGATGACGTGGCGTTTCGCCGTCCGACTAGCCTTTCGCAAGCTGCTTCAGCCAGCGCCTGGCCTGCTTGCGGACATT
Source organism: Allobosea sp. TAB14 (assembly GCF_052113865.1). Lineage (NCBI taxonomy): Bacteria > Pseudomonadati > Pseudomonadota > Alphaproteobacteria > Hyphomicrobiales > Alloboseaceae > Allobosea > Allobosea sp. TAB14. Next base: position 16,994 of record NZ_JBFRDQ010000041.1, read on the forward strand.
GGCCGGGGCCGTGCCGCCATAGCTGACGCGGCTCTTCACCGACTGGTCGACGCCGAGCACGGCGAAGACGGCCTCGGTGATCTGAGGCTCGACCGCCTGCATCTCGGCGAGCGAGAGCTTCTCCAGCCCGACCTTCTTCTCCGAGGCGATGCCGACGAGCCGGCCGGTGACGTGATGGGCGTCGCGGAACGGCATCTTCAGCACGCGCACCAGCCAGTCGGCGAGGTCGGTCGCCGTGGCATAGCCGGCGCCCGCCGCCTTCTTCATCGCCTTGAGGTCGGGCTGCACGTCGCGGACCATGCCGGCCATCGCGGCGAGGCACAGCGAAAGCGTCTGGAGGGCGTCGAACGTGCCTTCCTTGTCCTCCTGCATGTCCTTGGAATAGCTCAGCGGCAGGCCCTTCATCATTGTCAGCAGCGCCTGCAGCGCGCCGAAGACGCGCCCCGCCTTGCCGCGCACSAGYTCGGCCGCRTCGGGRTTGCGCTTCTGCGGCATGATCGAGGAGCCSGTCGWGAAGGCGTCGGAGAGCCTGACGAAGCCGAATTGCGGCGTCGCCCACAGCACGATCTCCTCGGCCAGCCGCGAGAGATGCATGGCGCAGATCGAGGCGGTCGACAGGGTCTCCAGCGCGAAATCGCGATCCGAGACCGAATCGAGCGAGTTCGCCGTCGGCCGGTCGAAGCCGAGCGCCTGCGCCGTCATGTGCCGGTCGATCGGGAAAGAGGTGCCGGCGAGCGCGGCCGCGCCCAGCGGACATTCGTTGAGGCGGGCACGGGCATCGCGCACCCGGCCGCGGTCGCGGCCGAGCATCTCGACATAGGCGAGCAGATGATGACCGAAGGTGACCGGCTGCGCCGATTGCAGATGGGTGAAGCCCGGCATCACCGCGCCGGCATAGGTATCGGCCTTTTCGGCCAGCGCGCGCTGGAGGTCGGCCATCTGCCCGTCGAGCTCGTCGAGCGTGTCGCGCACCCAGAGCCGCATGTCGGTCGCGACCTGGTCGTTGCGCGAGCGGGCGGTGTGCAGCCGGCCGGCGGCCAGGCCGATCTTGTCCTTGAGGTTCGACTCGACGTTCATGTGGACGTCTTCGAGCGCACGCGAAAACGTGAAGGCGCCGCTCTCGATCTCGCCTTCGACCTGCTTGAGGCCGGCGGTGATCGTCGCGACGTCTTCCTTGGTCAGGATGCCGGTTTCGGCCAGCATGGCGGCATGCGCCAACGAACCGCGGATGTCCTGGCGCCAGAGCCTCTTGTCGAAATCGATGGAGGCGTTGATCTCCTCCATGATGGCGTCGGGACCTGTGGCGAAACGCCCACCCCACATGCGGTTGCTCACGGCGGTCTTTCCTGCTTTTGAGGACGCACGATGACGTCAGGAACGAAGATCGGACTGGCCCTCGGGGTCGTGGCGGCGCTCGGCCTCGCTGGCGTGGCAGCCTTCTACTCCGGGCTGGGCGATGCCGGCAACGGATCATGCAGCGCGGCCGCCAAGACCGCAGCGCGCATGGCGCCGCTGGCGAAGGGCGAGGTCGCGGCGGTCGAGATCCGCCCCCGGCCCGAGCCGGCGCCCGAGCTCGCCTTCAGCGGGCCGGACGGCAAGCCGCTGACGCTCGCCGACTTCAAGGGCAAGACCGTCCTGGTCAATCTCTGGGCGACCTGGTGCGCGCCCTGCCTGAAGGAAATGCCGGCGCTCGACGTGCTGGAGCGCGAGATGGGCGGCCCCGATTTCGCGGTCGTCGCCATCAATATCGACACGCGCAACCTCGACAAGCCGAAGGCCTGGCTAGCCGAGAACAAGGTCACCACCCTGCCCTTCTACGGCGACCCGCAGGCTTCGACCTTCCAGGCGCTGCGCAAGGCGCATAAGGTCGAGGGCATGCCGGTCAGCATCATCGTCGACAAGACGGGCTGCGAGCTCGGCATCATCCAGGGCCCGGCCGATTGGGCGAGCGCCGATTCGAAGGCGCTGATGGCTGCGGCCACGGGCCGACCCTGACCGAATTCCACCGGACCAAAGACCGGATGGACCGCATAGCCGGCGGCATGACGAACTCTTGTCGCATTGCGGCGTTCTGTTGCGGACGACATCGAAGACCGGAAGGACGAGCCATGACCCATCCACGCAGCCGCGCGAGCCGATTCGGCAGCTCCGGATCCGGCAAGTCCCGGCTCGGCAAGTCCGGTGCTGTCGCGCTCGCCTGCATCGCCTGGCTGGCGCTGGCGCCGGCCGTCGCGCAGGAGCGCAAGCCGATCCCCGGCACCAGCGTCTCGCTCGCCGCACCGAAGGGCTTCGAGCCGGCCACCGGCTTCTCCGGTCTGGTGAACAAGGCGAACCAGGCGAGCGTGCTGATCGTCGAGCTGCCGCCCGAGGCCCATGCGCAGCTCTCCACCCTGTTCGGCAATGCCGATGTGGCCAAGGCGAACTTCGCCCGCCAGAACATCACGATCAAATCGGTGGAACAGATCACTGTCGGCGGCGACAAGGTGCCCTTGCTGACGGGCTCGCAGGTCGCACCCACCGGCGACACCTTCGACAAATGGATCGTCCTGCTCAAGGGCGAGAAGACCGTGATGCTGACGGTGCAGGCGCCCCAGAAGGCCAAGCTCGCCCCGGCGCAGATCAAGGCGATGATCGCCTCGGTCTCGCTCGGCAAGGAGCCGTCGCTCGACGAGAAGCTCGCCGCCCTGCCCTTCGCCATCAAGGCGGCCGCGCCCTTCCGCGTGATCGACAGCATCGGCGGCTCCGGCCTGCTGATGACGGTCGGCGACAAGAACACCGATCCTTCCGGCACGCAGCCATTGCTGGTCGTCGCCTACCAGCCCACCGGGCCGGTCAAGCCCGGCCAGGAGGACGCCCTTTCCGAAAGCCTGCTCAAGGGCACGCATAATCTGGAAAACGCCACGGTCGCCGAGCGCAAGCGCGTGCCCTTCGCCGGCCAGGACGGCATGCTGCTCACGGGCTCGTTCAAGCACCCGAATGGCGCCAACAAGAGCTTTGCCCAGTATCTGGCGATCGGGCCGGATAGCCGCTTCGTGCGGCTGATCGTCATGGCCGACGAAAGCGAGATGCCGCAACTCCAGCCAGCCATCGACCAGACGGCAGCGAGCATCTCCTTCAAGGACAAATAGCAACCCTCCCCCGCGCGCAGCGACGGCCCGCGCCATTCGGATTGGCGCGGCGCCCCGGCACGGGTAAAGGCATGTCCATGCGTTACACGATCGGCCTCGCCACCACCTTCCACGACCCCGCCCTCGCGATCATCGGCCCGAATGGCGAGGTTCTCTTCGCCGAGGCGACCGAGCGCTATCTGCAATACAAGCGCGCGCCGAACTGCGAGCCGGATTCGGCCCCGCGCATGGAAGGGCTGCTGAAGCGCTACATCCCGGACGGCGCCGAGGTCGCGATCGCCACGAGCTGGGGCGAGGACTTCACCGGCTTCCTCGACCAGATGGCGCGCGCCGGCTCCCTCAGCCTCGAGGCGCTGCTCAAGCTCTCGCCCGAGCTCAACCGCTCGCTCGTGCCGGAACGCACCGAGCGCGCGCTCATCGCCTCGCTCCACCACGCCCAACAGCGCGCCGGCATGGGCGTTCTGCTCGGCCTCGACCGCGCCTATGACAAGGCCAATGTCACCGGTCTCACGCGCTACGGTCACCATCTCAGCCACGCAGCCTATGCCTGCTGGTCCTCGCCCTTCGACAATGCCGCCTGCCTCGTCGTCGACGGCATGGGCGAGACCGGGGCCTCCGCCATCTTCGCGCTGGAGAACGGCAAGCTGCGCGAAGTGAAGCGCCATCGCGGACGTGAATCGATCGGCTTCTATTTCGGGCTCGTCACCGACCTCGCCGGCTTCGACCAGGCCAAGGGCGAGGAATGGAAGATCATGGGGCTCGCCCCCTATGGCAAGACCGATCCGGAATTGATGGCGCTATTGCGCAGGCTCTATGCGATCGAGGGCCATAAGCTCTCCTTCGCCAAGGCGGATGTCGTGCAGGCGGTCGCCGCCGAAATCCTCGCCCGCCGCCCGGCCGACGCGCTCGACAAGGGCTGGGCCGACCTCGCCCGCTGCGGGCAGGATGTCTTCGCCGAGATGATGGAGGCGCTGCTCGCCGAGACCGCCGCTCTGGTCCCGAGCGAAAACCTCGTCATGGCCGGCGGCTGCGCGCTGAACTCCTCCTTCAACGGCAAGATCGTTGGCCGGCATGGCTTCCGGACGGTTTTCGTGCCTTCCGCGCCTGCCGACGACGGCAACGCCATTGGCGCGGCGTGGCTTAGTCACGCAGAGGCGAACCCGGATTGGCGCGCGCCGAAGGGGCCGCTTTCGCCCTATCTCGGCTCGACGGTCTCGACCGAGCCCTTCGAACGCATGCAGGCTTGGGAGCCGCGCCTGCGCAAGCTCAGCGCCGACGAGATCGCGCCGGTCACCGCCAAGCTCCTGACCAAGGGCAAGCTGATCGGCTGGGTGCAGGGCCGCGCCGAGTTCGGCCCGCGCGCGCTCGGCAACCGCTCGATCATCGCCGATCCGCGCCCGGCCGACGCCAAGGACATCCTCAACGCCAAGGTGAAGTACCGCGAGGCCTTCCGCCCCTTCGCCCCCTCGATCCTGGCCGAGCAGGCCGCCGACTGGTTCGAGAACTACCAGGACGCGCCCTATATGGAGCGCACGCTCACCTGGAAGGAGACGGTGCGTGACCGCGTCCCGGCCGTGGTCCATGAGGACGCGACGGGCCGCCTCCAGAGCGTCACCGCGCAGCGCAATCCGCGCTATCACGCGCTGATCTCGGCGTTCCATGAACTGACAGGCGTGCCAGTGATCCTCAACACCTCCTTCAACATCATGGGCAAGCCGATCCTCCACACGGCGGAGGATGCGATCCTGATGTTCTATACGAGCGGGCTCGACGCGCTGGTGATCGACGACTGGCTGCTGGTGAAATAGCCGGCGCAGTCAGGCATTCCCAAAAACACGCCGTCATCCCGGGTCTCCCTGCGGTCGCCCGGGATGACAGTGCAAAATTCCAAGGTCGAGAAAAATCGATCCGCGCCATTGATCGGTCGGATCACGCGAAGTCGCTGGCGTCGTCCCGGTTCGCGGTCATTCTTCCGCCACCCGCAAAGGAGACGACGCCATGCTGCAACTGCGCCCGAACTGCGAATGCTGCGACCGGGACCTGCCGCCCAAGTCGCGCGACGCCCTGATCTGCACCTATGAATGCACCTTCTGCGCCGATTGCGCCGAGAGGCGCTTCGCCGGCATCTGCCCGAACTGCGGCGGCGACTTCGCGCGCCGGCCGATCAGGCCGGAGCGCATGCTGGCGAAACACCCGGCGTCGACAGAACGCGTCCGCAAGCCGCACCCGCAATGCGCGGCCTGAGAAGCACCGGCAGGTCAGAAAGCTGATTGGGAAACCGGCGAGCCTCAGCTCGCCTGCTTCACCGAAATGCCCTTCTCCTCGAAGAGCGCCTGCAACTCGCCGGCCTGGAACATCTCGCGGGTGATATCGCAGCCGCCGACGAACTCGCCCTTGACGTAGAGCTGCGGGRTGGTGGGCCAGTTCGAATATGCCTTGATGCCCTCGCGGATCTCCTGATCCTCCAGCACGTTCACGCCTTTGAACGGCACGCCGATATAGCCGAGGATCTGCACGACCTGGCCGGAGAAGCCGCACATCGGGAATTGCGGCGTGCCCTTCATGAACAGCACGACGTCGTTGCTCTTCACTTCGGCATCGATACGGGCATTGATGTCGGACATGGGATAACGGCCTTTCTGCCGGACGATCTGATGGCGCTCGCTAGTGCGGTCCGCCTTATATCGGGGCGAGCGTTAGCAGATTCCAGAGCACCTCGCACCAGCCCCGGCCGCTCATCGGCCCTCAGGGCGCGGCATACCCCTCGGGGAAGGCGCGCGACGCCTCGTTCTCGAAGCGGAAATTGGTCATCGCCCAGCCCTCTTTGATCTTCTTGTAGGTGAACTGGAAGTACATGAACGGATAGCGGTTATCGTCGTACTGCGCGTAGAACACCATCACCCGGATCAGGTCGTTGAAGTTCCGGTCATAGGCGAGGCCGAGGACGTCGGGCTTCTTCTTGCTGAACGGCCTGAGATTGGTGGAGAGCTCGGTGTTCTCGCCCTTCTTCCTCAGAAGCCGCATCACCTCGGCGACGAAAGGCTCGCCGCCGTCACTCTGGAGCTTGTCGAGCAAGGCACGCGAATTCGCGGCCGGATCCTCCACCGGCGGCATGATCTGGGCCATGACCGGACTTGCGCCCAGCGCGATGCAGAACCCAGCGGCAGCCAGGCCGGCGCGCCACGGCGCGAGGCGCAGCCCCCCCGGCGCCAGCCGGCTCATTCCGCCACCGCCGTCGTCAGCGCAAGGGCGTGCAGCACGCCGCCCATATTCCCCTGCAGCGCGGCATAGACCATCTGGTGCTGCTGCACCCGGGTCTTGCCCTTGAAGGCCGCCGAGGTGACGGTCGCGGCATAGTGGTCGCCGTCCCCAGCCAGATCCTTGATCTCGACCGCCGCATCCGGCAGCGCCGCCTTGATCATGCGCTCGATCTCGTGCGCGTCCATCGCCATGGTCTTGCCTCCTCAGGCCGCCTTGCCGGCCATGTAGGACGGCAGCCAGTCTTCATGGATCTTGCGCAGATCGGCGACAGCCAGGGCCGGCTCGCCCGGAAGGCTGAGCGCCGTGCCGCCCGTCTTGCCGATGGTGAGCGCCGGCACGCCAGCCGCCTTCGCCGCCGCGATCACCGCATCGGCCTCGGCAGCCGGAACCGTCATGACATAGCGCGCCTGATCCTCGCCGAAGAGTGCGGCGTGGGCCGAGCCGGCCGGCAGCGTCTCGATGGTCGCGCCGACGCCCTTGGCCATCGCCATCTCGGCAAGCGCAACCGCAAGCCCGCCATCCGACACATCATGGCAGGTCGAGACCGTGCCCGACGCGATCAGCCCGCGCACGAAATCGCCGTTGCGGCGCTCGATCGCGAGATCGACAGGCGGCGGGGCGCCTTCCTCCCGGCCGCAGATGCTCGCGAGATAAGAGCTCTGGCCGAGCCAGCCCGCGGTCTCGCCGATCAGGATGATCGCCTCGCCCTCGCCCTTGAAGGCAATGGTGGCGTGCTTCGTGACATCGGCCATGACGCCGACGCCGCCAATGGTCGGGGTCGGCAGGATCGAGACGCCGTTGGTCTCGTTGTAGAGCGAGACATTGCCCGAGACGACCGGGAAATCGAGCGCCTTGCAGGCCTCGCCGATGCCGCGGACGCAGCCGACGAACTGGCCCATGACCTCCGGCTTCTCGGGATTGCCGAAGTTGAGGTTGTCGGTGATGGCGAGCGGCGTCGCGCCCACCGCGGTGAGGTTGCGCCAGGCTTCCGCCACCGCCTGCTTGCCACCCTCGAAGGGATCGGCCTCGCAATAGCGCGGCGTGACATCAGCCGTCATGGCGAGGCCCCGCGGCCCCTCCTCGATGCGGATGACGCCGGAATCACCGCCGGGCCGCACCACCGAATTGCCGAGGATCAGCGTGTCGTATTGCTCCCAGATCCAGCGCTTCGACGACAGGTCCGGCGAGCCGATCAGCCTCTTCAGCGCCTCGGCGTTGCCGCAGGGCGGCGTCACGCTTTCCGGCGCGATGCGCTGCTGCGGCGGGGTCTCGATCCAGGGCCGGTCATATTCGGGGGCCTCGTCGCCAAGCTCCTTGATCGGCAGGTCGGCCATGACCTCGCCCTGATGCTTCACGACGAAACGCAGCGTGTCGGTGGTGTGGCCGATGACGGCGAAGTCGAGCCCCCATTTGGTGAAGATCGCCTCGGCGGCCTCCTCATGGCCCGGCTTGATCACCATGAGCATGCGCTCCTGGCTCTCCGAGAGCATCATCTCATAGGCGCTCATGCCCTCCTCGCGGCAGGGCACCTTGTCGAGGTCGAGCTCGACGCCGAGATCGCCCTTGGCGCCCATCTCGACGGCCGAGCAGGTCAGGCCGGCAGCGCCCATGTCCTGGATCGCGTCGACATGGCCGGCGGCCATGATCTCGAGGCAGGCTTCGAGCAGCAGCTTCTCGGCGAAGGGGTCGCCGACCTGCACGGTCGGGCGCTTCTCCTCCGACTTGTCGTCGAATTCGGCCGAGGCCATGGTCGCGCCGTGGATGCCGTCACGGCCGGTCTTGGATCCCAGATAGACGATCGCCTTACCGACGCCGGAGGCCTTGGCGTAGAAGATCTCGTCGGCCTTGGCGATGCCGACCGCCATGGCGTTGACGAGGATGTTGCCGTCATAGCGCGTGTGGAAGCCGGTGGCGCCGCCGACATTCGGCACGCCGAAGGAATTGCCGTAGCCGCCGATGCCGGCAACGACGCCGGAGACGAGGTGGCGGGTCTTCGGATGCGCCGGATCGCCGAAGCGCAGCGCGTCGAGCACCGCGATCGGGCGCGCGCCCATGGTGAAGACGTCGCGCAGGATGCCGCCGACGCCCGTGGTCGCGCCCTGATAGGGCTCGATGAAGGACGGGTGGTTGTGGCTCTCCATCTTGAAGACGATGGCCGTGCCCTCGCCGATATCGATGACGCCGGCATTCTCGCCGGGACCCTGGATCACCCAGGGCGCCTTGGTCGGCAGCGTCTTCAGATGGATCTTCGAGGATTTGTAGGAGCAGTGCTCGTTCCACATCGCCGAAACGATGCCGAGCTCGGTGATCGTCGGCTCGCGGCCGATCAGATGCAGGAAGCGCTGGTACTCGTCCGGCTTCAGGCCGTGCTCGGCGACGAGTTGCGGGGTGATCTTGATGTCGTTCGGAATCACGGGCTCAGGCTTCCTGGCGGTCCGGCAAGGGGTTGGCAGGGGCATAGCCTGCCTTAACGTGCGAGACAACGCATTCGCGGCTGAGACGCCGTTTTCAGCTCTGGATGGCAGTCAACGCGGCCCTGAGCGGCGCCGGAATCGGCACCGGCTTCTGGCTCGCCCGCGCGACATAGACATGGGTGAAGCGTCCTTGCGCCGCCGCCTGCTCGCTCCCCTGCCTGAAGATGCCGATGCGATAGGTCACGGAGCTGGTGCCGAGCCGTTCCACCGCGATGCCCGCTTCGACGGTTTCGGGAAAGGCGACGCTCTCGAAATAGCTGCAGCCGGTCTCGACCACGAGCCCGACGATCGCGCTCGTCGCCGGATCGAGGAAGCCGTTCTCGATCAGCCAGGCATTCACCGCCGTGTCGAACCAGCCGTAATAGACGACGTTGTTGACGTGGCCATAGACGTCATTGTCGTGCCAGCGCGTCGGAATGGCGCGGAAGATGCGGAAATCGGCGCGAGTCAGGCGGGATGCATGCTCGGCCATCAGCCTTCGCCTCCCGGCTTCTCGCCGGTCTTGATCTCCGGCACGCCGAGCGCATCGGCCAGCCGCGCCTTGGCGGAACCCGGCCGCAAGGGCTTCTGCTGGCTCTCATGCGGCGCCCAGCCGGAGAGCCAGACGAATTCGAAGGTCGCCGGCAGGCGTCCATCGGCATCGGCGAAGCGCGCGGCATAGAGCGACGCCGCACGCAGCAAGGTCTCCCGCTTCAGCGGTGCCTTGCGGCGCGCGACGAGGGTGTTGGCCCAGCCCATCGCCCTGAGATCGCGGAAGAGACCGAAGGCGTCGCGATAGCGCACGGTCACGATTTCGCTGTCGATGACGGGCAGGGCGAAACCGGCTCGCTGGAGGAGCCCGCCGAGGTCGCGCAGATCGGCGAAGGGCGCGACGCGCGGGCTGACCCCGCCAGTCGTCTCGCTCTCGGCTTCGAGCAGCGTCTGCCGGAGCTCCTGCAGGGAGCGCCCGCCGAGCAGGCAGGCCATGAACAGCCCGTCGGGCTTGAGCGCCCGCTTGATCTGGATGAGCGCGCCGGGCAGGTCGTTGACGCCGTGCAGCGCCAGCAGCGAGACGGCCAGATCGAGCGAGCCGGCCGCGAAGGGCAGCCGTTCGAGATCGCCGACCAGATCGGCCGACGCACCGTCCGCCTCCGCCATGCGCCACACCCGACCCGCCTTGCCGGCAAGGACCGGCGCGACGACCGGCAGCGGCGTGCCGAGATCGACCGCCACCCCGAATTCGCGCAGCACCGCGCCGAGCCGCTCCTCCAGATCGCCGGCCGCGCGTTGCAGCAGGAAATCCGGGTAGTCACCGGCAAGCGCGCGCTTCAGCCGCGACCGGCCGAGCGCACGATCGAACACGAGGCTCTGGTCACTCAACGGGGCATCTCCTGCATGGCCCCTCATCCGGCATTTTCCAGGGAATGGCCACCCGGCAAATCGAGTGCGGGAGGCGGTTTCCCATGCCTATCAAACGCGGGGCGTCCCGGACGGAGCGAAGCGGAGATCCGGAATCCCCGCCTGAACCGGTCCGACATGGCTCCCGGGTCGACCTGTGGTCGCCCGGGATGACCCACGCTCTTCCTGTCCGCTTCAGCGATCGAGCAGCTTCTCGATCTCCGCGCGCAGTTGCGGGCCGAGATCGCCGCGGTCGAGCGCATAGGCCACATTCGCCGTCAGGAAGCCGATCTTCGAGCCGGTGTCGTAGATCTCGCCATCGAAGCGCACCGCGAAGAACGGCTCCTGATGCGACAGCGCGATCATCGAATCGGTGAGCTGGATCTCGCCGCCCGCACCCTTCTCCTGGTTGGCGAGCAGGTTGAAGATCGTCGGCTGCAGGATGTAGCGGCCGGTGATGTGCAGGTTGGACGGAGCGGTGCCCTTCGGCGGCTTCTCGACCATGCCGGTGATCTTCGAGACCTTGGCCTTGGCGTCCTCGACGCCGACGATGCCGTATTGATGCGTCTGATCGTCCGRCACCGGCGCGACGGCGATGTGGTTGCCGCCATGCTGGTCATAGGCCTCGATCATCTCGGCAAGGCAGCCCTTGCCCGCGCTGTAGTGCAGCATGTCCGGCAGCAGCAGCGCGAAAGGCTCGTCGCCGACGATCTCGCGCGCGCACCAGACCGCATGGCCGAGGCCGAGCGGCGCCTGCTGGCGGGTGAAGCTGGTCGCGCCCGCTGCCGGCAGATCGTGCTTCAGCGCCTCCAGCTCCCTGGTCTTGTTGCGCTTGGCGAGGGTATCGTCCAGCTCGTAGGCCATGTCGAAATGATCCTCGATCACCGCCTTGTTGCGGCCGGTGACGAAGATGAAATGCTCGATGCCGGCGGCGCGCGCCTCATCGACGACATGCTGCACGACCGGACGGTCGACGATGGTCAGCATCTCCTTCGGGATCGCCTTGGTGGCGGGCAGGAAGCGGGTGCCGAGACCAGCGACAGGGAGAACGGCCTTGCGGATGCGTTTCGTCATGAAGGGTCCTTGACGCGAGTGCCTTTGCCGAAGCGAGGCTTTGATGGGGTGGGCCGCACAACTGTCACTGTCGTCGGCCATCAGGAGCGTATTAGCTGACAGGCCTTGAGAACCCGTCAACCGGTTTCGGATAGGCAGAGTTCCAGACGAAGATGAGGCAAGAGTGACAATGGCGGTATTGGTCTCAGGCGGCGCCGGCTACATCGGCAGTCATATGGTGCTGGARYTGCTSGATCGCGGCGAAAAGGTCGTSGTKCTCGACRATCTYTCGACCGGYTTCTGGTGGGCCGTTCCGCCCGAAGCGACCTTCATTCAAGGGGATGTCGGCGATCAGGAGCTGGTCGAGAAGCTGATCGCCGAGCATGGCGTGACGGCGCTGGCGCATTTCGCGGCGCGAATCGTTGTTCCTGAATCGGTGAGTGATCCGCTTGGTTATTATTTCAATAATACTGTCAAAACCCGAGCATTGATTGAAAGCGCCGTGCGCGGCGGCGTCAAGCACGTGATCTTCTCCTCGACGGCGGCGGTCTATGGCGAGCCCGCCGTCTCGCCCGTGCCGGAGGATATCGCGCTCAACCCGATCAATCCCTATGGTCGCTCCAAGCTGATGAGCGAATGGATGCTGCAGGACGCGGCGAAGGCCCATGGCTTCTCCTACATCGCCCTACGCTATTTCAACGTCGCCGGCGCCGACCCGAAGGGGCGCTCCGGCCAGTCCTCGCCCAACGCCACCCATCTGATCAAGGTCGCGAGCCAGGCSGCGCTCGGCCAGCGCGACGGCTTGACCATCTTCGGCACGGATTACGCGACGCCGGACGGCACCTGCATCCGCGATTACATCCATGTCACCGATCTCGCCCGCGCCCATCTCGCCGCGCTCGACCATCTGCGCGATGGCGGCACGAGCCTGACGCTGAACTGCGGCTATGGCCGCGGCTATTCGGTGAAGGAGGTCACCGAGGTGGTGAAGAAGGTCTCCGGCGTCGACTTCCCGGTGACGCTCGCCGCGCGCCGGCCCGGCGACCCGGCCTCGCTCATCGCCCGCGCCGACCGCATCCAGGCCGAACTCGGCTGGCGGCCGCAGCATGACGATCTGGAGGAGATCGTCGGCCAGGCCCTCGCCTGGGAGGAGAAGCTCAGGATGAAGAACGCCTCGGCCTGAACTTCACATCACGCCGTCTTCGGAAAACCCACCGTCATTGCGGACAAGCCGCGTCAGCGGCGCCGATCCGGAATCCATCGAGAAGCACCGCGCTCTATGATGGATTCCGGGCCTTCGCCCGGAATGGCGGTGCGCATCTGGGAAGGCAGCACGCATCCGACCTCAGGCCGCCGCCGTTTCCCCGGCAGGCTGGCCAACCGCCACGACGGTCAGGCGCTTCACATCGCCGGAGCGCGTCGTCCAGTCGATCGAGCGGCCGGAAGCCATGCCGATCAGCGCGACGCCGATCGGCGTCATCACCGAGATCCGGTTCTTCTCGATATCCGCATGCTCAGGCCAGACCAGCGTAACCTTGGTCTCCCGCCCGGTGCTCTCGTCGCGATAGGTGACTTCGCTGCCGATATGCACATGCTCGGCCGAGACCCGGCCTTCCGGCAGGATCCGGGCGCGGTCGAGCTCAAGCGTCAGCTCGGCGGCGAGTTCCGGCATGGTGTTGGCTGCGCCCGCCGCGATGCGGCTGAGCATCGCATGGTCGGCGGCGGTCACGGTGATGGCAGGGCGCGCGGGCGCCTTCCTGGTCTTGTCGGTCATGTCTGTCTCTCGGAGAAATCAGCGCAGGCGGCCGGGCGCGAAACAGGCCCGGACGAACGCCGTCGCTGGAAGATGGGAATCAAGTGGAGGCGCCCCCGGACCGGAGGCGCCAAGCGCAACAGGCCCGGGGCTATAAGCCCGCGATGACGTTACCCGACCGATGCCGGCCGCGAGCGAAGGAAAAGGCGCTGTGCATCCGATCAGGGTCGGACAATCGCCGCGGCTTGTCAAATTGCGCGCAATTTGCCGCAGTATTCCCCGATTTAACGCTTGGTTAATCTTGTTCGGGCGCTCTGGAGGTGTTTTCATCCCTCAGCCGTCGGGGACATCTTCCTGCARCGGCTCTGGCCGCAGGCGCAGGCGCGCGGCATCTCGCGCAMGACCTTCGATCTCGCCTTCCGSGGCGTGACGCCSGACGCCTCGATCGTCGCGCTGACCAAGAAGCAGTCCGAGTTCAGCGCGCCGATCTGGAGCTATCTCAACAACGCCGTCGGCGGCGGCCGCGTCCAGCGCGGCCAGGCGGTGGCGGCGGAGAACGCGGCCGTGCTGGCCCAGGTCGAGGCCCGCTACGGCGTGCCGAAGGAGGTCRTGCTCGGCGTCTGGGGCATGGAGACCAATTTCGGCTCCTTCAAGGGCAGCAAGGACGTCATCCGCTCGCTSGCGACGCTCGCCGMKATCCGCTACCGCGGCGACTTCTTCCGCGAYGAGTTGCTGACCGCGCTCGAGCTGATCCAGAAGGGCTATGTCGAGCGCRRCGARYTGCGCGGCTCCTGGGCCGGTGCCATGGGCCACACCCAGTTCATGCCGTCGAGCTACATGAAATACGCCGTCGACTGGACCGGCAACGGCCATGCCGACATCTGGAACTCGTCCAGCGACGCCATCGCCTCCACCGCCAACTACCTGAAGAGCTATGGCTGGGTCCCCGGCCTGCCCTGGGGCATGGAGGTTTCGCTGCCGGACGGCTTCGACCATCGCCTGGACAAGGCGAGTTTCGCCGCCTTCCGCTCCGCCGGCGTGCGCCGGGCCGATGGCCGCGCCCTGCCCTCCTCCGGCGAGGGCCGCCTGTTCTACCCCGCCGGCCATACCGGCCCGGTGCTGCTGCTGACCGCGAATTTCGACGTCATCAAGAAATACAATTCCTCCGACGCCTATGCGCTGGCCGTCGGCCATCTCGGCGACCGCATCATGGGCCGGGCGGCGATCCAGGCCGATTGGCCGCTCAAGGCCGCCCGCCTCGACATGGCCGGCACCAAGGACGTGCAGCGCCGCCTGAAGGCGCTGGGACTCTACGACCACGACGCGGACGGGCGCATCGGCACCGGCACGCGCGAGGCGGTGCGGCGCTACCAGATCAGTGTCGGCGAGATCGCGGACGGCTATCCGACGCCGGCCCTGCTCACCCGGATGCGCGGCTCCCGCTGACTTTTGGCCCATCCGGCCCTATATTGAACCTGTCCCGAGCCGCTGGATCGGATGGCTGATGCGCCTGCGCTCGCTCGTCATGGTTCTCTGCTCCGCCTGCCTGCTCCTCCTGACTGGCGGCCCCGTTTCGCTTGCCCAGCAGCCGCCGCAACAGCAGCGCAGCCTGTTCCAGCTCTTCTGGCAATTGCCCGCCAGACCGGCCGTGCAGCCGCAGCAGCCGCGCCTGCGCCCCAGCCCKGCCCCGGTCGTTCGGCGCAGCAGGGCAGCGGCCCCCGTCGTCGTTCGCGACGATCCCGTCATCCCGAAGGTCGATGTCACCAACCACATCGTGGTGATGGGCGATTCCCTCGCCAACCTGCTCGCCGACGGCCTCGACGAGGCGCTGAACGACCGCCCCGATGTCGAAGTCACCCACCGGACGAAGCCGGATTCAGGCCTCGTCCGCACCGATTTCTACGATTGGCAGAAGGCCGTCACGGATCTGCTCGCCAGCGACCAGAAGATCACCATCGCGGTCATGATGGTCGGGCTCAACGACCGCCAGCCGATCCGCGAAGGCGACATCGTGCAGGAGCCGCTGAGCCCGCGCTGGCTGGAGCTCTATCGCGACCGCGTCGACGCGCTCGCCACCGCCTTCGCGGCCAAGCGCATCCCGCTGATCTGGGTCGGCGTCCCGCCCGTGCAGAACGCCCGCCTCTCGGCTGATCTCGTCACGCTGAACGAGCTTTACCGCGAGCGGGCCGAGAAGGCCGGCGGCCAATATGTCGACCTCTGGGGCGGCTTCGTCGATTCCGAGAACCGCTATACCGCGACCGGCCCGGACGTCTCCGGCCAGCCGACGCGCCTGCGGCTCGGCGACGGCGTGCACTTCACCAAGGCCGGCGCCCGCAAGGCCGCGCATTTCGTCGACCTCGTCATCCGCCGGATCATCGAGCAGGCGCCGCAGAGCAATGTGATCGCCCTGCCGGTCGCTCCCGACACCGGCGCCCCGACCGCGCCCGAGCTGCAGCCCGGCGGTGTCGAGCGCCTGATCGACCAGATGGCCGCGGGCTTGCCGGCGATCGGCCTGCCGCAGGCCCTGCAGGCCCGCCCCCTGGCCGGGCCGATCCAGCCGCTGACCGGACAGGCGGCGCCCTCGGCACAGCCGCTGCTCGCCTCGATCACGGAAGCGCGCGGCCGCGGCGATGCGGCCGACCAGCTCGAGCGCGTCTTCGGACAGGGCATCGCGCCCGAGCCCGTGCCGGGCCGCATCGACGACTATCGCTGGCCGCGGTGAGGACCGGGCCGCTGCCCCGGCATGCTGCCCGGCATCAGGCCGCGCCGCGCCACTCCGTCGCGAGCAGCGCATAGAGCAAATCGTCCCGCCAGACCTCTCCCACGCGCAGATTGTCGCGCAACAGGCCCTCGCGGCGGAACCCGAGCTTCTCGATCAGCCGGATCGAGGCGTGGTTGTCCGGATGGATGAAGGCCTGGAGGCGATGCAGACCGAGCTCCGAGACGCAGAAATCGAGCATCGCCGTGACCGCCTCGGTCGCAATGCCCTGCCTGTGCAGCGCGGGATCGATCATGTAGCCGATGCTCGCCCGCCTGCTGCGGATATGCCCGTCGTGATAGTTGACGAGCCCCAGGCAGCGATCGGTCCCGGCATCGGCGACCGCCCAGAACCGGTAATAGGACGGCGTGCAGTCGACGAAGCTGCGCACGGAGCGCTCGGTTTCGATGCGCTTCGTGTAGGTCGGCTGGTTCCAGAACCGCATCGCCTCGGGGTCGGCGAAGCAGGCATGCATCGCATCCACGTCATCGGCACGGAACTGGCGCAGGCGGGGCGTCGCAAGGACCGGATGCGGGATCGCTTGCTTCGGCATGCGGTTGCCTCGGGCGAAGGGCTATCCTGATGCTCGACCGCCGGGATGGCCGGCCGCGGCGCCGGAGCCCGACACTCCATCTTTGACTGGCGTTTTTGCAAAGTTCAACATGCGAGGCAGCGGAACGCCCCCGAGGTCTCATGAGCAAACGCCGATATATGGCCGCGATGGCCGCGATGATTCTTGCCGCCGTTTCCGGCTCCGCGGTCGCCGCGCCGAAAGCCGAGATCGTCGATTTCGGAGTCACTGTGGGCCGCCGCATGATGGCGGCCCCGACGCCCGGCGGAACCGGTCTCGAACCGGCTCGCGAAATGAAGAACATCCGCTACCTCGAGCGCGCGGACCGCATCGAGGCGCGGCTATGCCGGAATTTCGGCCTCACGCTCAAGCTGAGCGACGCCATTCCCCAGATCCTGCCGCGCCAGGTCTCCGTCCGCGTCCTGCACCCCCAGTTCACCAGCCCCGATGGCAAGACCAGCACGCAGGACCGCTTCCCGAGCGCGGTGATCGAGGGCGTCACCCATATCGGCTTCACCTTCGATCACGAATGGGAAATGGAGCCGGGCAGCTGGACCTTCATCGTCTCGGCCGGCGGGCAGGAGATCGCGCGGAAGGACTTCACCGTCACCGCTCCCCCGCCCGGCGCCCCCAACTCCGATTGCGGCGTCGGCTGACCCTACGCCCGGCCCGGATCAACCCGCCATCAGCCGGTCGAAGACCGGATCGGGATCATCGACTTCGACCAGCTTCCTGCCCGAGATCACCCAGATCCGCGTCGCCACCGCCCGCACGAAGGCCCGGTCATGGCTGACCAGCAGGCAGGCGGGCTCGTGCTCGATCAATTCGCGCTCCAGCCGGTCCTGCCCGTCGATATCGAGATGGTTGGTCGGCTCGTCCAGCAGGTAGAAGTTCGGGTGTGCGAGGCGCAGCAGCAACATGGCGAGCCGGGCCTTCTGCCCGCCCGAAAGCCTGGCGAGCGGCGCGGCCTGGGCCTCGCTGGCGATCCCGGCGCCGGCCAGCAGCGTGCGCGCAAGCTGGTCGCCGACATCGCTCGACCGCTTCACGGCTTCCCAGGGCGTGGCCCAGCCATCGAGCTGCGAGAGCGCCTGATCGGAATGGGCCATCCTCAGGC
>NZ_JBFRDQ010000042.1:0-25081 GCF_052113865.1 Allobosea sp. TAB14
AGAGAAGGCCAGGAACGTCGCAAAGAAAAATGGGCCCGCGCTTTGCGCGAGCCCATTGCCTGGAGAAAGCGGCCGCCAAAGCGCGGCCGGACATCGGCGTCAGCGTGTCGTCCAGGCGCCGTTCTTGACCGTGCGAAGCTCGAGTTCGACCGGCAGCTTGGTTTGGCCGTTCTCGTCGAAGCTGGTATGGCCCATGGCGCCGTCGTACTGGGTCTCGCGGATCGCCTTGGCGATGGCGGCCTTGTCCTTGGTGCCGGCCTTCTTGATCGCCGCGACGATGATGTTGGCGGCGTCGAAGGCATTTTTGGTGTAGGTCGTCGCCGGTTCGGCGAAGTTCGCGGCCTGGTAATCCTTGGTCAGCTTCTCGAGCTGCGGATTGCCCTTTTCCTTGACGATGCCGGAGACGGTGCCTTCGGCAGCCGGGCCGGCGATCTTGATGAAGTCGGCGTCATGGAAGCCGTCGACGCCGATCATCGGCACGGTCATGCCGAGTTCGACCATCTGCTGGCGCACCAGGCCGGCTTCGGTGACGACGCCGCCGAAATAGATCGCATCCGGCGCGCCGGCCTTGATCTTGGTCAGCAGCGCGCGAAAGTCCGTGGTTCCGACCGGGGCGGCCTCGGCGGCCAGGATGGTGCCGCCGGCGGCCTTGTAGAACTTTTCGAAGTTCTGGGTGTTGGCGACGCCGTAATCGGAGGTGTCGGAGACGATGGCGATCTTCTTGCCGACGCTCTCGACCGCCCATTTGGCCAGGGGCTCGTTGGTGTTGACCAGCGTCGTCACGACGCGCGAAACCATCGGGTTGTTGCGCTCGGTGATCTTGGGCGAGATCGCGCCCCAGACGACGAACGGCACGCCGGCGCGCTGGAAGACGGGGATCGTGGCCAGCGCGACGCCGCTGTTCCAGTGGCCCGTGGCGGCCAGCACCTGCGGATCGTTGGTGAGCTTCAGCGCCGCGGCGACGCCGGTCTGCGGGTTGGCGGCATCGTCGAGGACCACGGCCTCGAGCTTGAAGGGCAGGCCGGCCTTGTTCGCCTGGTCGATGGCGAGTTGGAAACCGTTGCGGGCCGAGAGACCCTGCTGCGCATTGCCGCCGCTGAGCGGGCCGATGAAGCCGATCTTGACGGTCTCCTGGGCCGAGGCGGCCATGGCCCCGACCACGACCGCCGTGCTGACGACCGATACGCGCAGCAATGCCGAAAAAGAGCCGTTTCCGGCGCCGAACTTGAAATTCATGATCCCCTCCAGGACGGATTTTGGAGCTCCCGCGGCCAGCCGGGCAGGCGGGCCTAGGATGCCTCGGCGGACAATCCGTCCTTCCCGAAAGGGGAAGCAAATCGGATATTTGGAAGCCCCGGCCTAGCTTTGCCTAAGTAGCTGGCCGGACGGGGCGCGAGCAGGTCCGGTACCCTGCCTCAAGACAAGCAAAGCAGAGATTCCGAAATTACGACTCCTGTCCGCTTGCGGGCTGGTGCACAGCCCAGGAAGCGGCCACGACATGGCCGCCAAGACAAAGAGAGGGACCGGAATGACCGAGCAGCTCCTGCAACAGATCCTGAACTGGATCACGCTCGGCTCGATCTATGCCCTGATCGCGGTCGGCTTCAGCCTGCTCTTCGGGGTGCTGAACATCATCCATTTCTCCCATGGCGACGTGGCGCTGATGGCGCCCTTCCTGGCGTTGGCGCTGGTGCAGACCTTCGCGACCGCGATCGGGGCCGCGGCCTCGCCCGGCGTCATGCTGCTGGCGGTCGCCCTCGCAATCGCGCTCACCGGGCTGCTCGGCGTCCTGCTCGATTTGCTCGTCATCCAGCGTTTCCGCAATGCGCCTGCGATGATGGCGCTGGTCGCGACGGTTGCGCTCGGCATCGTGCTGCGCGAGCTGATCCGCCATCTTTTCCCCAACGGCTCCAACCCGCATGCGGTGCCGCGCCTCGTCCAGGGCAGCGTCGACATGCTCGGGGTGACGGTCCCGGCCTTCAACCTCGTCGCGATCGCGGTCTCGGGGCTTTGCGTTTCCGGGCTTTTCTACCTGCTCGGCAGTACGCGGCTCGGCCTGCACATCAAGGCCGTTTCGCAGGACCGCGACGCCGCCCGCCTGCTCTCGATCGCGCCGGGCCGGATCTTCCGGATCACCTTCTTCATCGCTTCGGCGGTCGGCGCCATCGGCGGCCTGTTCTTTGCGGGCTATGCCGGCATCGTGCGGTTCGACTTCAGCGTGGATGTCGGCCTCATCGGCTTCTCGGCCGCGGTGGTCGGCGGGCTGGGCTCGATGCCCGGCGCCATCATCGGCAGCCTGGTGATCGCCGGGCTCGACACGCTGGTGCAGGCGGTGGTTCCGAACGGCGCGGCCTATCGCCTCGTCTTCGTCTTTCTGCTGGTGATCGGCGTGCTGGTGTTCCGGCCGGCCGGCCTCTTCGGCCGCACCGTCGTCGAGAAGGTCTGAGCCGATGACGGACATGACAATTCCCGCCCGCGCGACGCTCGGCACCGCCGGCGGCCTCGCTTTGGTCGCTCTGACGGAGATCGCCGGCGCGGCCTTCCTGCGCCAGTTCCTGCTGGTCGACGACTGGCGCGCGGTGGTCGGCCTGCTCGCCCTGTTCGCCGGTGCGCTGGTCGCGATGCAGCGCCTGCCGGTGATCGAGGCCAATATCGAACAGGCCTTCGGCGCCAACCGGCGTTTCGCGATGCTGTTCGGCACGGCGATCGTGCTCGCCTTTCCCTTCGTGCTGCAGAACAGCAGCTATGCGCTGCACCTCCTGATCATCGCGCAGCTCTACGCGGTGCTGGCGCTGGCGCTGAACTTCCAGCTCGGCAGCGCCAACATCCCGAACTTCGCCACCGGCGCTTCCTACGGCATCGGCGCCTATGCTTCGGCGCTGCTTGCTCTGAACTGGGACGTCAGCTTCTGGCTCGCCTTGCCGGCCTCGGCGGTGGTCGCGACCATCTTCGGCTTCCTGCTCGGCATTCCCTCGATGCGCACGCGCGACAGCTATCTGGCGCTGGTCACGATCGCCTTCGGCGTCGTCGTCCACCAGCTCCTCAACAATCTGGAATTCACCGGCGGTCCCAACGGGCTGGTCGGCATTCCGGCACCGGAGCTCTTCGGCCACTCCTTTGCCTCGCCGCTGGTCATCTTCGGGCATTCGCTGCCGTCGCAGGCGAATTTCTACTATCTCTCGGCGCTGCTCGTCGGCGTCTCGATCCTGTTCGCCGGGCGCCTGCACCATTCGCGGATCGGCCTGGCCTGGAACGCGCTCAGGGCCGACGAACTCGCGGCCCGCTGCCAGGGCATCAACGCGACCTGGTACAAGGTGCTGGCCTTCGCGGTGGACGCGTTCCTCGCCGGTTTCGCGGGCACGATCTACGCCTTCTATGTCGGCTTCATCTCGCCCGACAACTTCACCTTCCTGGTCTCCGTGACGATCATGACGATGGTCATCGCCGGTGGGATGGACAACACGCTGGGCGTGATCGTCGGCGCGTTTCTGCTGACGTTGCTGCCCGAGAAGCTGCGCGCCTTCTCGGACTACCGCATCCTGTTCTTCGGCATCACCGTGATCGCCTTCCTGATGATCCGCCCGCAGGGAATCTTCCCGCAGCGCCTGCGCCGCTACGGAGGCTGACAATGAACGCGCCAGTCACTCCAGAAAGCCGGGCCCTGCTCGAGGGCAAGGATCTGACCATGCGCTTCGGCGGCCTGGTCGCCATGGCCGAGGTCGACTTCTCGCTGCGCAAGGGCGAGGTGCTGGGCATCATCGGCCCGAACGGGGCCGGCAAGTCGACCCTGCTCAACATCATCACCGGGCTGTACGTTCCGTCCTCAGGCGAGGTCAGGCTGGAGGGCGAGCTGCTCAACGGGCAGCCGGCCCATCGCATCGTCGCCAAGGGCATCGCGCGGACGTTCCAGTCGAGCCGGCTGTTCGCCGACCTCTCGGTGCTCGACAATGTCATCATCGGCCGCCACACCCATATGAAGACCGGGATCTTCGAGGCCATCTTCAACCGCCGAAAGGCCGAGGCCGAACTCGATGCGGCGGCGGAGCTGGCCGAGCGCCTGCTCAAGGCGGTCTCCCGCGAGCTCCACGCCCAGCGCCACCGGCCCGCCGGGGAACTGCCGCAGGCCGACCGCAGGCGTCTCGAGATCGCGCGCGCGTTGGCCAGCGAGCCCAAGGTGCTGCTGCTCGACGAGCCATCCTCGGGCATGGACGATTCCGACACCGACGCGCTGATGGACGATATCCGCTCGGTCTGCGCCGAGCGGCCGGAGCTCGCCCTCATGATCATCGAGCACGACATGCGCCTGATCGCGTCGCTGCCGCAGCGGGTGCTCGTCCTCGATTACGGGCAGAAGCTCGCCGAGGGCACCTATGAGGAGGTCCGCCTGATCCCGCGCGTGCAGGAAGCCTATCTCGGCCGGAAGGGAGCGCAGCATGCTCAGGCTTGAGAACGTCGACACCAATTATGGCGTCGTGGCGATGCTGCGGGACGTCTCGCTCAATGTCGAGCCGGGCGAGCTGGTCTGCATCCTCGGGCCCAACGGCGCCGGCAAGACCACGATCTTCCGGGCCATCTCGGCGCTGCTGCCGCTGGCGCGCGGCCGCATCGCGATCATGGGGCAGGATCTCAAGGGCTCGCGCACGGAAGCGCTCAGCGCGCTCGGCGTCGGCTTCGTGCCGGAGGGGCGGCGCCTGTTCGGCGACATTTCCGTCCGTGACAACATCCGCCTCGGCTACGAGGCGCAGGGGCACCAGGCCGGCTTCGAGGAGCGGCTGGAGGAGATGCTGGAGCTGTTCCCGCGGGTGCGGGACCGCATTCGGCAACGCGCCGGCACGCTCTCGGGTGGCGAGCAGGCGATGGTGGCGCTGGCGCGCGCGCTCGTCGGCAAGCCGAAATTCGTGATCATGGACGAGCCCTCGCTGGGCTTGTCGCCGAAGCTGATCGACGAGTATTTCGACACGGTCGCGGCGGTGAACCGCGGCGGCACGACCGTGCTGCTGATCGAGCAGAACGCCGAGATGGCGCTCTCCATCGCCCATCGCGGCATCCTGCTCACCAAGGGGCGGGTCGTGGCGGCGGGCAGCGCCGCCGAACTGCTCGGAAGCGACGCCGTCCGACATCTCTATCTTTGAACCGGACGGGATGGTCATGGACACGCTGGCGATCCTCGACAGGCTGGTGGGTTTCGCCACGGTCAGCCGCGATCCGAACCGGCCGCTGATCGATTTCGTGCGCGGCTTCCTCGCCGGGCACGGCATCGAGAGCGAGATCGTCGAGGCCGAAGATGGGCGCAAGGCCAATCTCTTCGCCACCATCGGCCCGAAGGATCGGCCGGGCGTCATGCTGTCGGGCCACACCGACGTCGTGCCGGTCGAGGGGCAGAACTGGAGCCACGACCCGTTCCGGCTGCGGGTTGCGGACGGGCACGCCTATGGGCGCGGCGCGGCCGACATGAAGGGCTTCGTCGCCTCGGCGCTGGCGCTCGCCGCGCGCGCTGCGACGCGGACGCTCGAGACCCCACTCCATCTCGCCTTCAGCCATGACGAGGAGATCGGCTGCGTCGGCGTCCGCTCGCTGATCGACCGGCTGGCGACGCGCCCGTTGCGGCCGAAGCTCGCGATCATCGGCGAGCCTACTTCGATGGCGATCGCGACCGGACATAAGGGCAAGCTCGCGGCGCGGGCGACCTGCTGCGGCGTCACCGGGCACTCCGCCCTGGCGCCCAACGCGCTGAACGCGATCCATCTCGCCTGCGACTTCGTCGGCGCGCTGCGCGGGCTGCAAGGCGAGATCGAGCGGGACGGCCCGCGTGACGGCGATTACGACATCCCCTACACGACGCTGCATGCCGGGCGCATCGAGGGCGGGACCGCGCTCAACATCGTGCCGGAGCGCTGCACGGTCGATTTCGAGATCCGCAACGTCGCCGAGGACGATCCCGAGGCGATCCTGACCCGGCTGATGGACGAGACGGCCACCCTCGTCGCTGCGCAGCGGGCACGCTTTCCGCAGGCCGATATCGGCTTCGAGCGGCTGAACGACTATCCCGGGCTGGCGACGCCGGCATCCTCCGAGGCGGTCGCCTTCCTGCGCGGGATCCTCGATGAGAGCGCACTGCGCAAGGTCGCTTTCGGCACGGAGGGCGGGTTGTTCTCGCAGCGTCTCGGCATTCCCGTGCTGGTCTGCGGGCCGGGTTCGATGGAGCAGGGGCACAAGGCCGACGAGTTCATCGCGCTCGACCAGCTCGCCGCCTGCGACCGGATGATGGACCGGCTGCTCGGGCGGATCGCGGCCTGAGGTGCTCCGCTTTGCGGGCCAGCTTCTCCCGTGCTTTATGCTGTCGCGATGCGGTTCTCCCTGCGCCAACTCGAATATTTCATCGCGGCCGGCGAGACGGGCAGCATCACCGTCGCCTCCGAGATGATCCATATCTCGCAGCCCTCGATCTCGACCGCGATCTCGCATCTGGAGCGGGAGCTGAACGCGCAGCTCTTCATCCGCCATCATGCCCAGGGCCTGTCGCTGAC
Source organism: Allobosea sp. TAB14 (assembly GCF_052113865.1). NCBI lineage: Bacteria > Pseudomonadati > Pseudomonadota > Alphaproteobacteria > Hyphomicrobiales > Alloboseaceae > Allobosea > Allobosea sp. TAB14. The sequence goes on from NZ_JBFRDQ010000042.1 coordinate 6,528, forward strand.
ACCGGTCGGCCGCGCGCTGTTGAGCGAGGCGAAGCGGGTCGTGGCCCAGGCCGAGAGCCTCTACACCGTCGCCTCGGAAACGACCGGGACCGTGCGCGGCACGCTCTCTCTGGGCTGCATGGTGACGCTGGCGCCGATGCTGGTGCCGGAGCTGAGCAACAGTTTCGTCGCGGCTTTCCCCGAGACCACGATCCGCTATGTCGAGGGCAATCAGGAGGATCTGCTGAGGGGGCTGCGTCGCTCCGAGGTCGATGTGGCACTGACCTATGATCTGCAATTGCCCGACGACATCGCCTTTGCGCCGCTGGTCAGCCTGCCGCCGCATATCATCGTGGCGGATACGCATCCCCTGGCGCGCCAGAGCGCTGTCACCCTCGCGGAACTCGCGGACCAGCCGCTCGTGCTGCTCGACCTCCCGCTGAGCCGCGAATATTTTCTCGCCTTGTTCATGACGGCCGACGTGGTGCCGACGATCGTGGCACGCTCGGCCCATCCCGATCTGGTGCGGGCCCTGGTCGCCAATGGCGTCGGCTATTCGCTGTTCAACGTCCGGCCGCGCTCGGATCAGTCGCTCGACGGGCGCAGGCTGGTCTCGGTCCGGCTCGCCGGTCAGCACCGCCCGATGACCATCGGCGTGGCGACGCTGGCGGCGCTCGCCAAGTCCAAGCTGATCGAGGCCTTTCAGACGCATTGCGAAGCGTGCATCTCGCGCGCCTACATCCCCGGCATGATCGCGCCGGTGATGACCGACCGGCCGCGTATTGAGCCTTGACCTAACTGAAGCCAGGCGATGTCTGGGCGCTCATTCGTCTCCGGGAACGCCGTAGGACGGCGCCTGCCGCGGATCGAGCGCGCGCTGGATATAGGCGTCGAGCTGCGGCTTGTAGACCTCCCAGGCCGTCGCCACCGCCTCGATCGGGCAATCTTCCGTCCAGTCGCAGCGCAGATCGGCGACCGGCCAGCTGACCTTGTCGACGATCTTCATCCCCGCCGAATGGACCGGCCCTGCCTCGCCACCGGCGGCAAGGCCCGCCCGCATCGCGGCGATCAGCCTGTCGCCGAGATGGCCGGTGGAGGCGAGGAAACCGTCGACGATCGCCTGCGGCACGCCGTCATTGGCGAGAAGGTTGCCGCCGGAGGCGACGTCACGGGCCTGCGCCTGCGTCCAGATGCCCAGCGAGTTCGGGCCGGAGTGGATCGCCGTCTCGCCGTCGCGGTCGACCGCCAGCACCTGCCGGTATTCGATGAATTTCCCGCGCCTGCGGACTTCGGCGATGGCGTCCGTGGCGCGCATGCCGCCTTCCATCAGGTCGAGCGCCAGCGGGCCCAGCGTCGGGTCGGTGACGTTCTGCGAGGCCACGGCCCCGACACCGGCGCGCGCATAGGCGCAGCGCGCCGCGACCGCCGGCGAGGAGGAGGAGATCGCGACCCCGAACATGCCGGTGCGGGCGCAGCGGGCGACCAGCGAGAAGGTCATGCGATCACTCCGGGATCACGGCGGTGCCGTCGATCTCGACGAGCCATTCCGGCCGGGCGAGCGCCTGCACCACGAGCCCGGTCGAGACCGGATGCACGCCTTTGATGTACTCGCCCATGGTGCGGTAGACCGCCTCGCGATGGCGGACATCGGTGATGTAGACCACGACCTTGACCAGATGCTCCATCGAGCCGCCGGCCTCCTCGATCAGCTGCCTGATGTTCTGCATGACCTTATGGGTCTGTTCGACCGGGTCGTGGCTGTCGATGTTCTTGGCATCGTCGAGGTTCTGCGGGCACTGGCCGCGCAGCCAGACGATCTTGCCGCCCTGGGTGACGACCGCCTGGGCGAGGTCGTTGTCGAGGTTCTGCTCGGGATAGGTGTCCCTGGTGTTGAACTTGCGGATGCGGGTATGTGCCATGTCGGCCTCCGTCGGAACTCTGTGTTTCGTTGGTCGTAGCGGTCAGGCCGGTTCGAACTCGCGCCGGGCGGCCTCGTGATAGGCCATGTACTGCCGTTGGATCACGATCTGGTCGGCGACGTATTTCGCATCGTGCCAGACCCCCCAGATGAAGCTGGAGCCGCGCCGCGACTGCCAGGGCAGGCCGAGGAAGTAGATGCCGGGCTCGGAGGAGACGCCACGCTGGTGCCTGGGCTTGCCGCTCTCGTCGAACGCGTCGACCCGCATCCAGCCATAATCGGCGAGGAAGCCCGTCGCCCAGATGATCGTGCCGATGCCGGCGTCCGCGAGATCGAGCGACAGGATCGGCCGGGCGATGCAAGGGGCATCCGGAACCCTGACGCGCGCCTGCGGCTCCTCGGGAAGATCGAGGCCGTTGCGGGCGACATAGGCGTCCGCCTCGTCGAGCAGAGCGTCGTGGTTCTCGTCGCCCGCCCGCAGGTTCGCGACGAGATCGGGAGCGAAGCGGATGACGCCGTCCGCGCAGGATTCCGTGCGCCCGACCAGGACCATGCCCTGCGCGGCGAGGCGGCGGAAGTCGATGGTGTGGCCGCCCTGCGCGCCGCTGACGGCGATGGTGACATGTTCCTTGCCAGGCTCGCGCGCCGCGGCGTCCCATTTGCCGAGCACGCCCAGCCACCAGCAGAAGTCCCGCCCGCGATAGGCCCGCGGCGGTCGGTCATGCGGGCCGACCGAGAGATAGACGCGCCGCCCCGCCTGCATCAGCTCTTCGGCGATCTGCGCGCCGGAGGAGCCGGAGCCCACGACCAGAACGGCACCTTCCGGCAACTGGGCGGGATTGCGATAGCCGGTGGAATGCATCTGCAGGATGTCGGTCCCGGCCGGCACGACCGCAGGAATCACCGGCGTCTGGAAGGGGCCGGTCGCGGCGACGACGCGCTCGGCCTCGATCACGCCGTCCGAGGTCTCGACGCGAAAGCCGGAACGGCCGGCATTGCGTTCGACCTTCAGAACCTCGACGCCGCAGCGGATCGGCGCCGCGATCTTCTTCGCATAGGCGACGAAATAATCGGCGACCGTTTCCTTGCCGGGGAAATCGTCCGGGCCGACGCTGCCTTCGACATCGGCGAAGGTCATGCCGGGGAAGCGATCGTGCCAGGCCGGTCCGTTGGCGACGAGGGAATCCCAACGCTCCGAACGCCAGCGCTCGGCGATACGCTGGCGCTCCAGGACGAGATGGGGCACGCCGCATCGGCCCAGATGCTCGCTCATGGCGAGCCCCGCCTGGCCGGCGCCGATGACGAGCGTATCGACCTTCTCAACTGACATCATCCGCCCTTGCCGATCTCGAAAGCTTCCGCGCGAGGAGGCGCGCTACGGCATTGGTCTAGAGGGCGGCCCGAGCCCGGAAAAATACGAAATCTTGCGGCAGTGCTTAGGAAGCGCTGAAACGGTCGGATCGCCGGGGCGCGGCGAAGCGCTCAGGGAAGAAGGATGGCTCGGCCGGCGCTCATGCGAGCTTTACGGAGAAGAGTCGAAACCGCCCGCGCGACCTGATCGCGACAGCGACGGATCATTCGGCCGAGGCCGGGAAGGATCCAGAGATGTCTATCGAAAGGCCACCTGACGAAGCTCGTCGGCGGCGACCACTTCCCAGCGCGCAAAGCTTGAGGGGGAAGGTGGTAGCGGGAGAGGGACTTGAACCCCCGACACGCGGATTATGATTCCGCTGCTCTAACCAGCTGAGCTACCCCGCCACATGTTCCGGCCGTCGCCGTCGGCGACCCGTCACAGGGGCGCGGTATAGGGGGCGGGGGCGGCCCTCGTCAAGCCTCGTCCGGGATTATCCCGCGCGAGCCGGATCAGGCCGGGAGCGAGGCGCGCTTGCGCAGCCGCACGACCTTGAAATAGCCGCGGCCGATATGGACCGTGTCGTAGCGCCCGGTCCGCGCCGCCCAATCCGTCAGGCGGCTGACCTTGAAGTCGCTGCTCCAGCCGATCGCCCGGGCCAGCGGCGCCACGGCCGCCCAGAAGGGCGCGAGCGCGCCACCATCGTCGACGAGGCGGCTCGAGATGACGATCTCGCCACCCGGCTTCAGCACACGGTCCATCTCGGCCAGCGCCTGCTCGGGATCAGGGACGAGCGTGATCACGAATTGCGCCGTCACCGCGTCGAAGCGCTCCGCCTCGAAGCCGAGCCGGCAGGCATCCATCACGGTCAGGCCGCGAACATGGCCAAGGCCGCCGGAAGCGACCTTGCGGCTCGCGACCTTCAGCATGTCGAGCGAGAGGTCAGCCCCGACGACGCGGGATTCCGTCGTGAAATAGGGCAGCGTCAGCCCGGTGCCGACGCCGATCTCGAGAATCTCGGGTCCGCAGGCGCAAGCCGCCGCCACGGCCTCGCGCTGCGGCCGGGACAGCATGCGCTGATAGATCTTGTCGTAGAACTTGGCCCAGGTGGCATAGGCGCGCTTCTGGGTTTCGAGGTGGTCTGTCACCGGCATCGACGATTCCGAACAGGCAAGGTGAGCGACGCGACCGCTGCGTCAGGACAAGGCGAGCGCCGCCGGGGAGGGCGAGGCGGGCATGGCGAGCGGCCGGCGCAGGATCGTGCCGCCGCCGAGCACCTGCGCTMCGGGGCCGGCATCGGTATAGATGACGCAGGCCTGGCCGGGCGAGACGCCTTCCTCATCGGCGGCGAGCTCGATGCGCAGCCCCTCGTCGTCGCGGAAGAGCCGCGCCTCGCGCGGCGCACGCGTCGAGCGGACGCGCACGGCAACGTCGAGCCCTTCAGCCGGAAGAGCGGCGAKCGCCATGCCGCCGAGCCAGTTGAGATCACGCAGGCGGACCTCGCGCACGCTCAGCGCCTCGCGCGGACCGACGATGACGCGGGCGTCATCGGCATCGAGCCGCAGGACGTAAAGCGGCTCGGCGGCGCTGAGCCGCAAGCCCTTGCGCTGGCCGACGGTGTAGTGGAGCACGCCGTCATGCTGGCCGAGCACGCGCCCGTCGAGATGGACGATCTCGCCGGGGCGGGCGGCGCCGGGCTTCAGCCGCTCGATCACATCGGCGTAGCGGCCGTTCGGGACGAAGCAGATGTCCTGGCTGTCGGGCTTGTCGGCTATGGCGAGGCCGAGCTCGGCGGCGAGCGCGCGGGTCTGCGCCTTGTCGATGCCGCCCAGCGGGAAGCGCAGCAGGTCGAGCTGCTCCTGCGTGGTGGCGTAGAGGAAATAGCTCTGGTCGCGATTCATGTCGGCGGCGCGGAACAGGCCGCGATGGCCGTCGCCGAGATCGCGGCTGACGACGTAATGGCCGGTCGCCAGCGCATCGGCGCCGAGTTCCTTCGCCAGATCGAGCAGGTCGCGGAACTTCACGGTCCGGTTGCACTCGACGCAGGGGATCGGCGTCTCGCCGGCGAGATAGCTCTCGGCGAAGCGCTCGATCACCGCGTCGCGGAAGCGGCTCTCGTAATCCAGCACATAGTGCGGGATGCCGATGGTCTCGGCGACGCGGCGGGCATCATGGATATCCTGGCCGGCGCAGCAGGCGCCCGCCCGATGGACGGCCGCGCCGTGATCGTAAAGCTGCAGCGTGACGCCGACCACGTCATAGCCCTCACGCTTCAGCAACGCGGCCACGACCGAGGAATCCACGCCGCCCGACATCGCCGCGACCACGCGCGTGGCCGAGGGCGGCTTGGCGATATCGAGGGAGTTGAGGGCCGTGGTCATTCGGGATCGAGGTTCAGGAGCGCGTTTCGCGCGATTGGCGGTTCTATATCGGCTTTGGCCGCCTGCGGCCAGCGCGATCGGCAAATCCTGCCGGCTCGATGAAGGGCGAAGGCGGATTCTGCCGCCGGAAACGCAGGACGTGACGGGCTAAGCCATTGAAATATAGGAAGCCGCCTCTGGCGCGCAACTTGCTGACCGCAAGCGGGTGCCCTTTGCCCGCGTTGCGGAACCGTTCATGCCCGTCGAAACCGTGTTCAACACCTCGCCCGCCAAGGAGACGCCGGCGCCGCGCCGCCGTCCTGCCGAGGCCGGCGCTGCCGGAAGCGGCGAGGGCTTCTCCCTGCCGGAGACAGCCGACGCTTCGTCGGGCTCGCCGGAGCCGAAGAAGGGTGCGGCTGTCGACGGCACGCGGGCTGCAACTCAGCCGCAGGACGCGAAGGCCGCGGCGGAGGCGACGGCCGGCAAGCCCGGCAAGGCCCCGGAATCTGCCGACGCGGCGACACCGACGCGCTCTCCGCCCGTCCAGCCGGATTCCTTCATCGGCACGCTGGCCGAGCTCCTTGCCGCCGCGCAGGGGCAGGGCGCCTCGCCGGAGGGCGAGATCGAGGGCAAGGCCACCGGAACGGCGGAAGCCGGAGAGAAGGGCGGCAAGAAGGCCGGCGAGAACAAGGACAAGAAAGCTGAAGGCGCGGAGGCGGCGTCTGCGGACAAGGACGCCAGCGACAAGGTTTCCGGCGGAGCGGCGACTGCGCTGGTGGATCAAAAGCCTGTCCCGCAGCCGGTCGCGGCAGTCCTGTCGCTGTCCTTGCCTGCGGCTACGGCTGACGGTGAGAAGCCGGACGAAGCCGCGGCTGCGAAAGGCGGAGCCGTTCCGGTCGGAACGGGCCCTGTCGCGAAGGCACAGCTTCAGGCCGAACGCGCCCTTACGGCCCAGGCCGGCAGCCCCGATGGGGCCGCGGGCAAGCCGGCTTTCGGCGCCGCGCTGACCGGAGCCACGCCTGCGACGCCCGGCGAGACCTCGCTGCATGCCGGGCAGGCCCACAAGCCCGCCGATGCCGATGCGGCTGCTGGCGGTGCGAAGGCGGATGCCGCGCAAGGGCTTCCTGCCCAGGGCGCTGCCGTCGTCGCCGGCGAAGCCAAGCCGGCCGAAGCCGTGCAGCAGGCGCTGGCGCCGATCGACCTTACCGCGCTGGTCCAGCAGGCGGTGGGGGGGACCGGGACGGTCCACTCCCTGTCGCCGCTCGACCAGGCTGCTGCCACGCCGAACCCCGCCCTGCCGTCCGGAGCAGGCCAGGCCGCGCTCCCGGCGACGCCCCTGCATGTCGTGCCGATCGAGATCGGCCTGCGCGCGCTTTCGGGCGCCCGGCAATTCGATATCCGGCTCGATCCCGACGAGCTCGGGCGCGTCGACGTCAATCTCTCCATTTCCGACAAGGGCGAGGTCAGCGCCCGCCTCGTCGTCGACCGCGTCGAGACCCTGCATCTGCTGCAGCGCGATGCGCGCACGCTGGAGCGGGCCTTCGAGCAGGCAGGGCTCAAGCCCTCCGATAGCGGAATCGATATCAGCCTGCGCGATCCGTCCGACCAATCCGCCTTCCGGCAGCATCGCCAGCAGGAGGAGGCGCCGCAGCGTTCGCGCCAGCCTTCCCTTGCCGAGGCCGGCGACGATGCCGTTCTTCCCACGACACCCGTGCCGCAGCGCCGCCTCGTGCGGCTCGGCGGCGTCGATCTCAGCATCTGAGCGAGGACAGACAACATGGCCGTTTCAGGTGTGAATGGATCCTCCGGCTCTTCGAATACGTCGAGCAGCTCCTCGAGCAGCAGTTCGATCGCGGGCAATTTCGACCAGTTTCTGCTGCTGCTGACGACGCAGCTCAAGAACCAGTCGCCGCTCGACCCGATGGACACCAACCAGTTCACCGCGCAGCTCGTGCAGTTCGCCGGCGTCGAGCAGCAGCTCAAGACCAACGATACGCTGGGCTCGCTGCTGAGCCTCAGCGCGGCCGGCACGGCGACGAATGCGGTCAGCTTCGTCGGCTCCAACATCACGGCGGACGGAGCGACCGCTCTCCTGAAGGACGGCAACGCGTCCTGGAAGGTCAATTCCTCAGCCGCCGGCCAGGCCACGATCACGATCAAGGATTCGAACGGCAGCGTCGTGCAGACGATGACCCGCAGCCTCGCGGCCGGCGACCAGAGCCTGGGCTGGGACGGGACGACCTCGATCGGCACGAAGGCGCCGGACGGCGCCTATACCGTCAGCATCCAGGGCACGAGCGTCGCCGGGCAAAGCCTGACGGTGAAGACGCAGATCAGCGGCGTGGTCGACGGCGTCGATTTCACCACCTCGATTCCAAGCCTCAAGATCGGCTCCATCAGCGTGCCGCTCGACAAGGTGAAGAGCGTCACCCGGTCCRAATGAGGTGACGCGAATCAGACGCGGACATCCCGCGCGATCGTTTTAGGTAAATCTTAAAACCGGAAGGTTAGGCTCGCCTTCAGTAGCTCTGTTGAGTTGTGTGAGTGTACCATGACCGAGCCATTGCGACCGCGGGTTAAATACGTGATCGGACCGGACGGAAGTCCGCTGACGATCGCGGATCTCCCGCCGATGAATACAAGGCGCTGGGTCATCCGGCGCAAGGCGGAGGTGGTCGCGGCGGTTCGCGGCGGCCTGCTCAGCCTCGAGGAAGCCTGCCAGCGTTACACTCTGACGGTCGACGAGTTCCTGAGCTGGCAGATGTCGATCGACCAGCATGGGCTCGCCGGTCTGCGCACGACCCGCATCCAGCACTACCGCCAGTAAGCCGGCGGCATCCTCCCCCGTTTTTCAGGGCGTCGGTCTCCGGACCGGCGCCTTTTTCGTCTGCGCCGGCCCCGGCTCGTCAAATGATTAATGGGATGGGGGCAAAAATTAACCGCCCGCTAACCATGCGCTGGGAAAAACTTGCCTAGTGGGCGGCGCAAATCGCGCAGCCCCCGCGGCTTTGTGGAACGGATGGCGGCGTGAGCGGGCTTATCGAGCAGTTTGCGAAATTCGGTGCGGCGCGTCTGGCGGCGATGCTGGCCGTCACGCTCGTGCTCGTCGGCTTCTTCGGCTTCGTCATGCTCAAGATGTCGCAGCCGGCGATGAGCGTGCTGTTCTCCGATCTCTCCAGCCAGGACACGAGCGCGATCCTCAAGGATCTCGACGCGCGCGGGATCAAATACGAATTGCGCGGCGACGGGCAGACGGTGCTGGTGCCCAAGGACGACGTGCCGCGCCTGCGGCTCGACCTCGCCGGCAAGGGCATCCCGGCCGGCGGCGGCGTCGGCTACGAGATCTTCGACAAGGGCGACGCCTTCTCCTCCACCAGTTTCGTGCAGAACATCAACCATCTGCGCGCGCTGGAGGGCGAGCTGTCGCGCACCATCCGCTCGATCAGCCGGGTGCAGGCGGCGCGCGTGCATCTCGTCATTCCCGAGCGGCGCCTGTTCGAGCGTGACCGCGAGCCGCCGCGCGCCTCGATCGCGCTCAAGCTCGCCGGCGATCTCGATGCCGCCCAGGTCCGGGCGGTCCGCCATCTCGTCGCCTCCGCCGTGGACGGGCTGAAGCCGGAGCGCGTCTCGATCGTCGATGAGCGCGGCCGGCTGCTGGCCGACGGCGCTCGGGACGAGCAGAGCATTCTGGGGCTCGGCCTCGACGAGCGCCAGACCGCGATCGAGAAGCGCATCAAGTCGCAGGTCGAGGATATCGTCGCTGGCGTGGTCGGCTCCGGCCGGGCGCGGGTGCAGGTCTCGGCCACGCTCGATGCGAACCGGGTCGAGAGCCGTTCCGAGAGCTTCGATCCGGAAAGCCGCGTCGTCCGCTCCAGCCAGAACCGCACCGAGGCTTCGGCGACGGCCGAGGGCGGCAACGGCACCGTCACCGTCGGCAACGAACTCCCCGGCGCGCAGCAGACGAACGGCGCGCAGCAGAACCAGCGCGATTCCTCTTCGAAGAACGAGGAGGTGGTGAATTACGAGATCTCGAAGACGACCCGCACCGAGCTGCAGGAGGGCGGGCGCATCAAGAAGCTCTCCGTCGCCGTGCTCGTCGACGGCAACTACAACCGCGGCCAGAACGGCGAGATGGCCTATCAGCCGCGCGGCAACGAGGAGCTCGACCGGATCAGCGAGCTGGTGCGCACCGCCGTCGGCTTCGACCAGAATCGCGGCGACAAGGTCGAGGTCGTCAATCTGCGCTTCGCCGAGGCGCCGCAGGCTCCGGGTGACCTGACCGAGCCGACGCTGATGCAGCAGCTCCTGTCGTTCAGCCGCGAGGACCTCGTCCGCTTCGCCGAGCTCGGCGTCATCTCGCTGCTCACGCTGATCGTTCTGATGACCGTCGTGCGTCCCCTGCTGAAGCAGGTGCTTGCGTCCGACAACAGCGTCGGCGTGCGGCCGATCCCGAGCTTCATGCGCAACGGGACGCTGGTCGGGCCGGATGGCGAGCCCACCGGTGATCCGGCGGTGCCCGGCCGTGCCGTGGCCACGGTCGGTCCGAATGGCGAGCTCGTTTCGTCCGAGGTCGAGATGCCCTCGGAGCGCATGCTCGCCATCGCCCAGGTCAAGGGCCAGCTCAAGGCGCAGTCGGTCGAGAAGATCGGCGCGCTCGTCTCCCAGAACCCGGCCGATTCGGTCGCGGTGCTGCGGAGCTGGATCCATGAGCGAGCACCGGCATGACGGGCCGCTGAACCATGGCAGACACACGCTCCCTCGCGACGCGCAGCACCGGCCTTCCCGACGCCATCGAGGGCGGCGGCTTCGGCATGATGACGATCGCCCAGATGACCGGGCCGCAGCGCGCCGCCGTGATCCTGCTCGTTCTCGGCGAGGAGCACGGCAAGACGATCTGGCAGGAATTCGACGACGACGAGATCCGCATCATCACCCGCGCCATGGCCGAGCTCGGCACCGTCGATGCCGACGAGGTCGAGCGGCTGATGCTGGACTTCGTCGGCAAGCTCTCCAGCGCCGGCGCCGTCACCGGCTCCTTCGACCGCACCATCTCGCTGCTCGAGAAGATCCTGCCGAGCGATCAGGTCGCCCTGATCATGGAGGAGATCCGCGGGCCGGCCGGCCGCAACATGTGGCAGAAGCTCGGCAATATCGACGCCGTCGTGCTCGCGAACTTCCTCAAGAACGAATACCCGCAGACCATCGCGGTGATCCTGTCCAAGATCCGGCCGGAGCATGCCGCCAATGTGCTGCGCAACCTGCCCGGCGATCTCTCGATCGAGGTGGTCGGCCGGATGCTGCGGCTCGAATCCGTGCAGAAGGAAGCGCTCGACCATATCGAGAACACGCTGCGCACCGAATTCGTCTCGACCTTGACCCAGACGCGCCGGCGCGACCCGCACGAGATGATGGCCGAGATCTTCAACGGCTTCGACCGGCAGACGGAAATCCGCTTCCTGTCCGCGCTCGACGCCTCCAACCAGGAAGCGGCCGAGCGCATCCGCGCCCTGATGTTCACCTTCGAGGATCTGGCCAAGCTCGACCCCGCCGGGTTGCAGACGCTGATGCGGCAGGTCGACAAGGATGTCCTGGCGCGCGCGCTCAAGGGCGCCAGCCAGCCGATGCGCGACTTCTTCTTCGGCGCCATGTCCCAGCGCGCCGCCAAGAACATGCAGGACGATATGGAAGGGCTGGGTCCCTTGCGCCTCAAGGAGGTCGACGAGGCCCAGACCAAGCTGGTGACGTTGACCAAGGACCTCGCCGACAAGGGCGAGATCGTGCTGTCGAAGGGCAATGCCGAAGACGAGTTGGTGTACTGAGATGGCAAAGGCGACCGCGACGAAATTCATGTTCGGGACCGACTTCCGCGAGGGCAGCCGCAAGGCCGCCAGCGAGGCCGATCTCGGCGCGGCCCGGGCCGAGGGGTTCCACGCCGGCCTTGAGCAGGGCCGCAACGAGGCCGAGGGCCAGCTCAGCGGGTTTGCGGGGCAGCTCGCGCGCTCTGCCGAGCGGCTCTTCGCGCTGGAGGCGGCGCGCATGGCCACCATCGAGGAGCAGGCGGCGCAGGTCGCTCTCGCTGCGGCGAAGGCGCTCGCCGGCGCGGCCCTGGCCGAGAAGCCGATGGCGGCGCTGGAGCAGGCCGTGCGCGAATGCATCGTCCATGCGCGCCAGGCGCCGCATCTCGTCCTGCGGGTCCCCGAGGCGTCGGTCGAGGCGGCGGAGGAGCTTGTCAAGCGGATGACGCGGGAGCACGGCTTTGCCGGGCGCCTGATCGTGCTGGGCGAAGCCGATATCCGCCCCGGCGACGGGCGGATCGAATGGGCCGAAGGCGGCTTCGTGATGGATGGCGAACAGCTCTCGGCGCTGATCGAGCAGGCGGTCGCCAGTGTTTTCCCCGGTGGCAGCCGTCCCGGGCAGTGAAGGTTTGAGCCATGAGCCAGCAGAACGATCTCAATCTGCCGCCCCTCAACCAGGCTGATCTGTCGTTCGATCAGAACGATACCTCGGTTGCGCGTTCGGGCCCGGTGCCGGTCAAGACGGCGGAGGATCTGGAACAGGTCTTCGACGTGCCGGTCACGGTTTCGGCCGTGCTCGGCTCCTCGAAGGTGGCGGTCGGCGATCTCCTCCAGATCGTGCCCGGCACCGTGCTGGAGCTCGACCGACGGGTCGGCGAGGCGATCGACATCTTCGTCAACGAGCGCCTGGTGGCGCGCGGCGAGGTCGTCGTCGTGGAGGAGCGGCTCGGCGTGACCATGACCGAAATCATCAAGGCGGACCGGTGAACGTGCGGCCGCCTTCACGAACAGCAAGCAAAAGGACCTGAGCCATGCGCCTCATCATTGCCGGCGGTCTCAAGGGACAGATCATCGCCGCGGCCAAGATCGCGATGTCGCACGGTGCGGCTGTGACCCACACCGAAGGGCTCGACCAGACGCTCGCGGTGCTGCGCGCCAAGGGCGCCGATCTGCTGATGATCGACGTGGTGCAGCCGATCGCGGCCTATGTGGCGGCGCTGGAAGCGGAGCGCATCCGTACGCCCATCATCGCCTGCGGCACCTCGACCGATGCCCGCGCGGCGGTCGCCGCGATCCAGGCCGGCGCGCGCGAATACGTGCCGCTGCCGCCGGATCCGGAGCTGATCGCGGCCGTGCTGGAGGCCGTGGCGGCCGATCAGACCAGCCTGATCTGGCGCGACCCGGCGATGGAGCGCGTCGTCCAGCTCGCCTCGCAGATCGCGCGCTCGGAGGCGCCCGTGCTCGTCACCGGCGAGAGCGGCACCGGCAAGGAGGTGATCGCGCGCCATCTGCACCAGAAATCGGCCCGCAAGGACAGGCCCTTCGTCGCGGTGAACTGCGCGGCGATTCCCGACAATCTGCTCGAATCCGAATTGTTCGGCCACGAGAAGGGCGCTTTCACCGGCGCCATCGCCCGCCGCGTCGGCAAGTTCGAGGAGGCCAATGGCGGCACGCTCTTGCTCGACGAGATCTCGGAGATGGATGTCCGTCTGCAGGCGAAGCTGCTGCGCGCCCTGCAGGAGCGGATGATCGACCGCGTCGGCGGCGCCCAGCCGGTCAAGGTCGATATCCGCATCATCGCGACCTCGAACCGCAATCTGGGGGATGCGGTGCGCGAAGGCTCTTTCCGCGAGGACCTGTTCTACCGGCTCAATGTCGTGCATCTGCGCCTGCCGGCGCTGCGCGAGCGGCCGGGCGACATCCTGGCGCTCGCCGAGCATTTCGGAAAGAAATACGCCGAGGTGAACGGCTTGCCGGCCCGGCCGATCGCGACTGACGCGCGCAAGCTGCTGCTGGCCAATGCCTGGCGGGGCAATGTTCGCGAGCTGGAAAACACCATGCATCGCGCGGTGCTGCTGGCGAGCGGGCCGGAGATCACGGCCTCGGCTGTCCTGACGCCCGAAGGCGAGGCGCTCGGGCCTGCCGCCACGGTTTCGCGGGATGCCGCGGGCCGGGCCGCGCAGACGGCGGAGGCGATGACGCGTTCCCTGGTCGGCCACACCGTCGCCGATGTCGAGCGGGAGCTCATCCTCGACACGCTCGACCATTGCCTGGGCAACCGGACGCATGCAGCCAAGATCCTCGGGATCTCGATCCGCACGCTGCGCAACAAGCTCGGCGAATACACCGCCTCCGGCATCCCTGTGGCGGAGCCGGGTCAGACCCGCATCAGCGCGGCCTGACCCGGAGAGCGGTTCCTACCAGCGCCGGCGATAATAGTAGCGCGGGCGGGCATAATAGCGCGGCCGGTAGTAGTAGCGCGGCCGATAATAGGGCCGCCGATAGTAGCGATAGCGCGGCCGGCGGTAGTAGTAGTACTGGCTGAATTCGGCGTCGGTCTTGTCCAGCGCCTCCTTCGTCTCCGCCGGGACGGCTTCGGCGTCCTTGAGCGGCGCGCCTTCCGGCGGCAATATCCGAGCCGGTTGCGCGGCTTCGGCGGCGGCGATCCCGCCAAGGCCGGCGGCGGCGAAGCCCCCGACCAATGTCATCAGGAATGAGCGTCTGTCCACGACGGCCTCCAGACTGTCTTCACCACATCTCCCCCTGCATTCATAAGGGCGGAATGCAGGTGGGGAGTAATGCATTTAAATGATGATTTGTTCCCTCTGACGTCTTTTCGGCCCGCATGGTTATTGCCGATGGGAAAGCTCAATCCACCGCGTTAAGAGGCCGCGCGACGCTTTCGAGCGGCTGGCGCTCGGCCCGCACCGCGAAGCGCGCCGAGATGACTGCCGCGGCGAGCATCAGCGCCGCACCGAGCAGATAGCCGCCGAAGACGCTGCCGCGCGAGCCCGTGTCAATCAGGATGCCGAAGAGCCAGGGGCCGGCGATGCCGCCCACGCCGGTGCCGATCGCGTAGAACACGGCGATAGCGAGCGCCCGCATCTCGACCGGGAAGGTCTCGGACACCGTGAGATAGGCCGAGCTCGCCGCTGCCGAGGCGAAGAAGAAGACGACGCTCCAGCACAGGGTGAGATGGGAGGCTGTGAGCCAGTCGCGCCAGAACAGATAGCCGGTGCCGGTCAGGAGCAGGCCTGAGAGCGCATAGGTCGCGGCGATCATGAAGCGCCGGCCCCGGGTGTCGAAGAAGCGTCCGATCAGCAGGGGACCGAGGAAATTGCCAGCCGCGAAGGGCAGGATGAACCAGCCGACCGCCTGCGACGGCACATGATAGAAATCGGTCAGGATCAGCGCGTAGGTGAAGAAGATCGCGTTGTAGAAGAAGGCCTGCGAGACCATCAGCGCGAGGCCGACCAGCGCCCTGTCGCGATGCAGGACGAAGAGTGCGCGGAAGACCTCGCGCAGCGGCGTCGCGGCGCGCGGGCGCAGCCGGGTCGGCGGCAGGACTTCTCCGCCGGGCGAGATGAAGCCGGAGCGGCGCTCGATATCGGCCACGATCGCGGCGGCGCGCTCATGGTGGCCGTGGCTGATCAGCCAGCGCGGGCTTTCGGGAATCCATTGCCTGAGGATCAGGATGACGAGGCCGAGCACGGCACCGATGAAGAAGGCGAGCCGCCAGCCATGCTCGGGCTCGATATGGGCGGGGTCGAGCAGCACGATGGCGCCGAGTGCGCCCAGCGCGGCGCCGACCCAGAAGGAGCCGTTGATGACGAGATCGGTCCAGCCACGGACGCGGGCGGGGATCAGTTCCTGAATCGTCGAATTGATCGCCGTGTATTCACCGCCGATGCCCATCCCCGTGAGGAAGCGGAAGGCGAGGAAGCTCCACAGGTTCCAGGAGAACGCGGTGGCGGCCGTGGCCGTGAGATAGACCAGGACCGTGATGGTGAAGAGCTTCTTGCGGCCCAGCCGATCGGTGAGCCAGCCGAAGAAGACGGCGCCCAGCACGGCGCCGGCGATATAGGCGGCGCCCGCCATGCCGATCTCGGTATTGGTGAATTTGAGGACCGGGCTTTCCTTCAGCGCTCCCGACACCGCGCCGGCGAGAGTGACCTCGAGCCCGTCGAGAATCCAGGTGATGCCGAGCGCGACCACGACGAGGGTGTGGAACCGCGACCAGGGCAGGCGGTCCAGCCGCGCCGGCACGTCGGTTTCGATGACGCCTTCCCGGCTTCTGTCCGGCGCTGTCATGCCGGCGTCCTCCAATCGTTCTGGCGGTGTGCCTCGAAGGGAAGGGGCGGCACCGATCGGCGCCGCCCCTCAGGCTGTCAGCGGACGTAGTAGACGCGGCCGTGGCGGACCACGCGGCGCGGGCGGCGATGCATCGGCGGATGCCGCCGGTGATGCACGGGCGGAGGAGGGCGGCGGTGATGGCGCGGCCGCCCGTGATAATACTGGGTGAAGGCCGCGTCGGTCTCGTCGAGGCCGGCCTTGAGAGCGGGGTCTATGGCGCCGGCGGCAGGTTCGACAGGCGACGGGGCCGTTTCGACCAGGTTCTTCGCCAGGGCGGCACCGCCGATGCCGGCAACCGCGAGACCACCGAAAAGGCTCGTCAGAAAGGATCGTCTGTTCAAGATTTCCTCCGATATCGTTGGGATTTGGCAGGGTCTTGCCGCCCGCCGGCGAGTTGGAACGGCGAATGCGGCCACAACGCGGCCTTTCGATAACCATCCGTTCATCGGAAGGTTCCGGCCCGAAATTCTTTCGCGTCTTAACAATTCGTTCACCATGAACCCGGCAAGAATTGCCGGGTCGCGCTCCGCTCCGGAGCGCGCGGCGTCCGTACGCGGATGACGACCGGCGAGAGGGCGGGGCGGTCGATGACCGATGTGACGGCAGGTCAGGGAGGCGGCTTCAACCTTCCCGATCGCAACGCGATGGGAAAGCTGTTCAACCGTCCGGACTTGTTCCTGGCGATCGGCGTCATGGGCATCCTGGTGGTGCTCATCTTCCCGATGCCGGCGGTCCTGCTCGACCTGTTGCTGGCGCTGTCGATCATCCTGTCGGTGCTGGTGCTGATGACGGCGCTCTTCATCGAGGAGCCGCTGGAGTTCTCGGCCTTCCCGACGGTGCTGCTCATCGTCACCATGTTCCGGCTGGCGCTGAACCTCGCCTCGACGCGCCTCATTCTCGCCCATGGCCATGAAGGCACCTCTGCGGCGGGGCATGTCATCGAGGCCTTCGCCGGCTTCGTGATGAGCGGCAATTTCGTGATCGGGGTGATCGTCTTCACCATCCTGATCATCGTCAATTTCGTCGTCATCACCAAGGGTTCGGGCCGTATCGCTGAGGTCGCCGCACGGTTCTCGCTCGATGCGATGCCGGGCAAGCAGATGGCGATCGATGCCGACCTCTCCGCCGGGCTGATCGACCAGGAGACGGCGAAGCTGCGGCGCCGCGCGCTCGAAGACGAATCCTCCTTCTTCGGCTCGATGGACGGCGCCTCGAAATTCGTGCGCGGCGATRCCATCGCCGGCCTGCTCATCACCTTCATCAACGTGCTCGGCGGCRTCATCATCGGCGTGGCGCAGCAGGGGCTGAGCTTCGGCCAGGCGGCGCACAACTACACCCAGCTCACGGTGGGTGACGGACTGGTCAGCCAGATCCCGGCGCTGATCGTCTCGACCGCCGCCGGCCTGCTCGTCTCGAAGGCGGGCGTGCGCGGCGCGGCCGACAAGGCGCTCGGCAAGCAGCTCTCGGGCTATCCGAAGGCGCTCGGCATGTCGGCGGCTGTGATGCTGCTGATCGCGGTCCTGCCCGGCATCCCGATGCTGCCCTTCCTGCTGCTGGCGGGCGGCGCCGCTTTTCTGGCCCGCCATTTCGGCCGCGCCGCCAAGCAGCGCGCCGATGAGACGGCGCAGGCGGAGGCGGCGCAGGCCAGCGGGGCGGTGATGCCCGACGGCACGCCGCGCGAGGAGACGCTGAACGACCTCCTCAAGATGGACGAGCTCAAGATCGAGATCGGCTATGCGCTGCTGCCACTGGTCAACGCGCCGGGCGGGCAGGACCGCCTGACCGATCAGGTCCGGGCGCTGCGGCGCCAGCTCGCAGCGGAGCTCGGCTTCGTCATGCCGGCGGTCAGGATCGTCGACAACGTCCAGCTCGAGGCGAACCACTACTACATCAAGATCAAGGAGATCGATGCCGGCCATGGCATCGTCTATGCCGGCCAGTATATGGCGATGGACCCGATGGGCGGCACGGTGAACCTGCCCGGCCACAATGTGCTCGAGCCGACCTTCGGCCTGCCGGCGACCTGGATCGACTCGGCGCTGCAGGATGAGGCGCAACTGCGCGGCTATACCGTCGTCGACGCCGCGACGGTGATCTCGACGCATSTCACCGAGGTGCTGAAGTCGAACATGCCGGAGCTGCTCTCGCATGCCGAGGTGCAGAAGCTGCTGCGTGAATTGCCGAAGGACCATGCCGATCTCATCAAGGAGATCGTTCCGAACCAGATCTCGACCACCGGCATCCAGCGCGTGCTGCAATTGCTGCTGGCCGAGCGCATCTCGATCCGCGATCTCGGCACCATCATCGAGGGCATCGCGGAGGTCGCGGGCGGGATCAAGAACCCGCGCGACATCGCCGAGCATGTCCGGGCCCGGCTCGCCCGCCAGATCTGCGCGCAGTTCTCCGATGGCAACGGCGTGCTGCCGATCATCACGCTCTCGCCGGCCTGGGAGAGCGTCTTCGCCGAATCGATCATCGGCCAGGGCGAGGACCGCCATCTCGCCATGCAACCCTCGCGGCTGCAGGAGTTCGTCCGCCATGTCCGCGACAAGTTCGAGGACGCGGCGCGCATCGGCGAAATGCCGGCGCTCGTCACTTCCGGCATGGCGCGGCCCTTCGCCCGGCAGATCATCGAGCGCTTCCGCCGCGAGACGCCCGTACTGTCGCAGAGCGAGATTCATCCCCGCGCGCGGTTGAAGACGGTCGGCAGCGTCTAGCCGTCATTGCTTCGTCGCTGACGCTCCTCGCAAGCGCGGTCGGCGCCGCAGCACCTCTCGTTTCCACGGCCCCCTAATGCC